>JAHQWZ010000128.1 GCA_029856425.1 Candidatus Thorarchaeota archaeon | reverse complement strand
ATCCCCACTGGTGGCTTTTCTGTAGTACAAGCCAATTCAATAACTACTCTTGAAAGAAGTCTTGGCGGCGGAGAGGAATTTGCATTTGGAATGACATTTTGGACTGGGCCAACACCTGAAACCAGATTGTATCTTTTCGATGGAACAGCTCAGACGATTGTTGACTTGGAAATGCATATTTTGGCGAATAGTGATGTAGCTTTCCTTGCTCCGTTCGATGCAGATCTTGATGGCATAGACGAACTCGCGGTTCTTCAGAATGGTGGCGATCTAATGTTAACAAGAGTAAGTGCAACTCTGGAAATTGATTGGACCATTCATGTATCCGGATCAACACCCCTAAGTGCCATTGAAACGGATTTCAACGGGTGGCCCGTCAATGAGTTGCTCCTCTTCACCAAGGAGGACGGACTGCTTACCGTGATTTCAGATAATGGCGACATCAGAACTGCAGTTGTAGGAGAGGTCTATGTCCCAATTCCAATTGGTGATGTTGATCCAGGCTTAGGACAGGAAATTGCCGCATATCCTATAGTGACTGATGTTAGAAAAGCAGTCTTAGGCGCAATCCGAGACTTGGACTTATTCTATCATTTATCGGTGGGCATTGAGTACGCACCAGCTATAGTTGACCAGGGGAGTGATTTCGGGGTAAATGTGACTGTTCACAACATATATGGAGAATCTATCGGTGATGCGGCTGTTTATGTACAAGCCCGTTTCATGACACCCGAAGGCTTAGCTGCCCCCTCATTCAATTCGTACTACAATCCCAATGATTCACATTATGAAGCATTGACAGACGCCTCTTGGCCAATGGGCATGGTAAACCTTAGCGTTCTTGTCAATCATGATTTCTATCACTTCAGATATGCCTCCTTCCCTAACGCAATCACGGTAAGAAGCAATCTTTATGTCAATGTTGCGGGACCGGAACTGGTCATTCAAGGGGGAAACATGTCCATTCAAGTGTGGCTGCATGACAATCTAGGAAGTAGGGTGAGTGATGCAGCAGTCACAATCTCTATGGGAGGCACGGATTACCCTGCTGTTGAAGCAGACGAATCCTATCACTTGGAAATTGCTGAGATTCAATTGCGGGCAGGCACTTGTATTGTAAATGCTACTGCAACGCATCCGTACGGGAATGGTACTGGAGCTGGAGAACACCTCATCCAAGTTCAATCATTGGCATCAACTCTTAGCGTTGTTACTGATTTCCCCACAGTCATCCAGCAAAATGATGATGTTTCCGCAGCGTTTGAGGTTTTTGACGCCTATGGTCAACCTGTTATCGGAGCGACTGTATCTGTTAGAAGTGGAGTCACGATTTTCCACTTGGAAGAAACAACGCCCGGAATCTATCAGTTCAATAATACAGTTATTCTAGGGATTGGAAACCATACTTTCGACTTGTTTGTCGTTAAGGATAACATAATTGAAAATCCCGCCCAACAGATTGAGTTTGATGTTTTTGGCAATCTTCAACCGAATGTATTCTTCATTCCAAGAGTTGAGGCAGGCTCCACTTTTGAAGTGAATGTGTTCGTCAAAGACGCTTTTGGTCCTGTCTTCAAAGGCACCTCCGTGACTATCGAGATAAATGGCACAAGATTCACTCAGACTCGTGTGACAGGAGAGCCTGATTTTGTGTTTGTGGTCCTTGCTGATTTCTTGATGGGAGAGAACACATTTACAGTCTATGTGAATGCGACATACGCAAGTCCATGGTCAAAAGAGTTCACTATACGAGCATTCGCAGACGCAAGTGCGCGTTCATCTATTCTATCCCTGGGAGGGGATATAGTTGCACAGGGAAGCCAGACAACAATGGAACTCACGCTTGTCGACTGGCTGGACCGACCTGTTTCTGGTGCAACTGTGACATTCTATGTGAAAGCACTCTCATATCCCATGCAAGAGAGCACTCCCGGTGTATATGCTGCAATCGTATCGACAACTGGATGGTCTCCTGGCGAATACAATTATTCTGTTTCTGTCCATCATGAAGATATTGAAACAGGTGATGCACTCGAAGGAGCCTTGATTGTCACTGGACAGCTTGTCTTTGATGTCACATTCTTCCCGGACTCTGGCACACAGGGTCAGTCATTAGAAGTAGTCATAGCTGTTCAAGACATCTACGGCAACCCAATTCCGGATTTGGATGTGTTTGTTTCTTTGATGGACTTGCCTCCTGTTCAGGCTACTGAAACCTATGTGATAGGGACTTATGAAGCTATGATTATGCACTTACCAACCACTGAGGGATATGGAGAATTCACCGTAGAGATCACAGCTGAAGGTCGGTTTGTGCAGGCGACTGACACAACAGAAACTGTAACAATAAATCCCGCTGTGCCCGATTTCGCGATGTCGACACAGTCCATCAGTTTAGGTGCAGGATTATCATTCCTATTGAGTCTCGTTGGCATGTTTGTCTATTTCAGAATCTCCGCTTCAACACGAATCGATGATGAATCCATAGAAGGACTTCAAAGGTCAGTAAAAAGGATGGATAGGATATACTTGTTGATGGCGCTTGGCAGTGGTGCAGGCTTGGTGGCATCTTACTGGTTCTTCTTGCAGGGAGAACTTGGTCTTGCCCTGGTGCTCACTGTGGCTCTGCTCGGAATGTCAGTTCTCATGTATGGTCTTTGGCTCTACCGAGACGCAGTTTCTGCAGTACTCATAAAAGGTGCATTGAACCGGGGAAGGATTGCCTTGGGACTCTGGCATCTCGTCTTTGTGCCTGTGGTCATTGTAATGATTCTAGCATATGGCACTGGAATCGATTGGTTCAGAGCATATATCATAGAAGTGTCAACCACCTTCGGCGATTTGACAATTCCAACGATAATGACCACAATCTTCGCCGCATATGTATCTTCAATCATTGTTGTAGTTGTGAATCTATATAGAGAGGTCAGCAAAGGCATCAAGAAAGTAATGAGAATGGAAGAGGCAGGAACACCCCGTAGAATCGTTGAAGATGAGAAGATTTCCATGATCAACAGGTTCAGTTCTTCAATCCGACTCAAATTCCTGATGTTCCTAGTCGTGGTGGGCGCAACCACTGTTATGTCAATGGAATTCCTGCAGAGCTTCCAGCTCGCGATCATCGTACTGATGCCAGTTCTCTTCTTAGTTGTTATTCCATTCATTGCTTCAAAGACAATACAGGTTCTAAGCAGAGTCACTGGAGCAGCCACTAGAAGGAGTTCAGTATCTACTGAATAGAGCTATGAGAGATGACAAAGGGGTGATGGCTTCAATGCCATCACTCCTCATTATCCTCTTAGTACTCTTCATCAGCGGATTCGACGGATTCTTCATCAATCTCAGTTTCGAGATCTTCTTCCTCGCCGTCAGAATCTTTCTCAGCCACTAACTCCTTTTCTCCGGAGGCAGTCCTAGCTTCCTCTTCTAGAGGCTCAACCTTGGCTTCGGCTTCTACTTCTTCAACAATTGGGATTTCCTGTTCATCAAGGGTGACTCTCAGCTGTTGAATCTGAGACCTCCTACTGATGTAGAGCGCGACTATTACCGCAAGTGAAAGTGCAGCTCCTACAACAGTGAGGGTTGTCTGAAAACTACTCGCTGCGCCGCCCAGAAGCGTTTGCCAAGTTAGCACAAGGAAAGCCAGTCCACCAATGTTCATGACAAAGCTTCGAACTGGAGTTTCAATCTTCTGAATCTCTGTGACCTCTGAATCTACCAATGCGGCACCCAAGACTCCGGCATTATATTCATTTGATTTGGTCTTCTTGGCAAGCTTCCTGATTGAGAGCGATTTCTTCTTCCCCATTACCTGCAGGGCTATTGGCACCTTGGATGCGATAAGATCAGCATATTTCCTCTCAGCATCATCTATGTCAATCTTACACTTCTTGCAGGTATCTGCATCTTGAGGCCACTTAGCTTTGCAATTTGGACATTTATCCCGAACCCAGGCTTCAGGTGCAATTTCCCTTGCACGCTGTCGAATTCGATATTCACTGACTCCACCTTCTGCTCCCTCGTATGCTCTAATCTCATCCTCTGATGCTTTCTTCTTCTTGATTTTGACTTGAAGTGCAAGAAGTGAGAATAATGCAGGTAATGCACCAAGCACAGTGAGATTCGGGAGGGATCTTATCTCCCCAGCTTTCTTCTGGATGGACCTGATTTTGTGCGCGGTTTGAATGCCCTCTAGCAATGAGCTGAATCCCCGGCCTACGCCCAGTATGGCACCTCCGGTTGCGATTGTTGTTGCGATGCCAGCTACCGAAGTAATTGCATCTATTGCAGATGATGGAGGAAGTGTAAGGAAGAATCTCTGCTCAATTGAGTGTGGAGTATCAACACCATCCACCTCTCCCTCCAATAGATAGTAAAGACTCACTGAGGCTTCGAATTTCCCAGTGATAACATCAATCGAGATTCCTGCAAATTCAGTTGATAGAGAATCGCCTAAAGCAAAACTCCCTGAAACTGGAGGTATAGCGTCATCAGGCTGCATGAGAGATTCTAGATTTGCTTGAGCAATCCCGATTTCAAACACCTTGATGCTCTGATACCAAAACCCTATTCCACCCTTCAGATGATGTATACCTTGTGTTCCTATGATATCGATTTCTATGTAGATGGTCGTATCGGCATCAAGGCTCATTGGTATTGCCTGTGTTTCATTTGCTTCGGTTATACTGAGTCCATTAATTAGAATTCGCGCATGCAGGTGCTCATTGTCTCCGAACCAACCCTCAGGAGGTTCTTGAGCTGAAGCAAGCACAGTGCCTGCGAGAATAGCAATTCCACAAATGGCTAGAAAGCCAACCAGTAGTCTTCTTCGGCGGAAGCGAGGCATATTAAGATCATCACCTAGTTACTCGCGGGATGAGTACTACTCAGGTTTGAGCACAAAAGGATTATGCAGATTGATGCACTGTTGAAAGAGATATCAAGAAGGTGGTCTCATCAGGCGAATCATTTCAGCAACTTTCGCCGCAACTGTTCGAAGGCCTTCGCTCTTCATGAGAAGCCCCTTCGCTCCAACAGCAACCGCCTTGCTTATGAGATCTCGATCTACATAGGCGGTGAGGATATGCACATTCTCAACGCCCTGCTCTGTTAGTTTCTCAGTACAACTGATTCCATCCATAACAGGCATTTTGAGGTCCATTAGGGTCATTTGGGGAAGTCTGCCCTGTTTCTTCAGTTCTGAAATCTTCTCCAGGGCTGCCTCGCCATCAAGTGCAGAAACCACCTCTAGATCATCTATGTATCTGCGAAGGTATTCAGCGATGATGTTTACTATTTCGGGCTCATCATCAACAACGAGTATAGTAGTTGTCACTAACCGCTCTTCCTTGGGTTTCTCCTCTCTCGATTATGTGCTATAGCAAAACTGACTTATGAATGGATAGGATTTGACAGGTTTCCGAATGGAGAGTCCTGATTCTTGTAGTAGTTCTTTAGACATCCACCATCTAACCTAGAGATGATGGAAATGGTTTCTGATACACGAACACCAGATGATAAAGAATCGGATCTTGAGTTGACGAGTATTGCAGAATTGACTCCTGAATGCAATTCTGTGGCATTACTCCTGAAAGTAGTTTCGTTGGATCAGGCTAGACAAATAAGGTCAAAGAAAACTAATAGAAGACATCTTGTACAGAACGCAGTAGTCGGTGATTCAACTGCCATAATCAACATAACAATTTGGAATGATGATGTGGACTCGCTTCAGGAGGGTCATACGTATCTATTAACTAAAGGCTACGTTATTGAGTATGATGAGTGCATGTACATTCATCGGAGCCGGCTAGGTGAATTCGTTGAGAGTACTAAGCTAGTTGATATTGTGAATGAGTCCGTTGATATGAGCAGGCCCTTCACAGGACAAAAACCGCAACGAAGGAATCCACGTACCAAATCG
>JAHQWZ010000127.1 GCA_029856425.1 Candidatus Thorarchaeota archaeon | reverse complement strand
AACCTAATCTCCTCCAATTAGATGATTACACGTATTCCAATATCTCATATGTTACAGTTAAATCTTAGCAACGCTAGGCATACAACGGCGGAATGCGTTCCAAGTGACCTATGCTAATATATTTCAGAGGGACAAGGGAAGGCAATATCATGGAATCCATAACCTATTGTGAACCCGGTCGTCTATTCTGCAGCGCCAAGAGAGTAATGCTCGCTGTTGATGGTAGTGCAGGTGCCGCAAGGGCAACACGAGTGGCAATAGAGATTGCTGAGATTACCAACTCGAAGCTCTTTATTGTCCATGTTGTTCCGACTCCTACAGTCAAGCAGATGGCACTCATGACCGACATGAGTGAAGAGGAAGTACTGGCAAAGTATGTGAGAAACGGAGAAACTCTGCTAAAGGGCTACAAGGATGCTGCGCTTGAGTATAATCTTGAGGTTGAAACCATTCTTGAGAAAAGCAAACCCTCTGAAGGAATCCTTTCAGTCGCAAAAGGCAAGAATGTCGATCTGATTGTGATTGGCTCAACAGGCACGGCAGGTGGAAGGCGCGCTGGAATGGGAAGCAATACTGAACGAATTGTCATGAACGCGGAATGCCCGGTAATTGTTGTGAAATAACTCATCTTGACTTACATTGGTTGAGGAAATCGGGCTAATCCAACTCTCTCATCTGGCTAATCATGCCAGCCATCTTTCGGATAGAAAGTAGATTCTGTCCTGCAGATGCATAAGTGGAGGCCAGTTCTTTCGCATAGTCCTCTGGAAGCCCATATTTCACAAGCCCCTTTTGAAATGTCTTCTTTGACCTTCTGACACTCCATCTTCCATTAACATAAGCCCCCAATAGACCGGCTACGATCTTCACACTGCCTGAGAGCGCAGTCCAGACGATTGATGCAATCTCGCGGGGAGATTCGCTATCACTCAAGATCTTCGTCATCCTCAAAATCATTTAGGTCGACGGATTTGGTTTTCTTCTTTCCCTTTTCCCCTTCCATAGCGATATTCATTAAATTGGTAATATTGAACATGTCAAGCCCCGCTACGTACTTCTTAGTTAGCTCCATGGCCATCTCATCTGGGATGCCTTGTTCCTTTAATTTTGTATAGAACCCTCCAATGGCCGCAGCCATGTCTTCAGCTCTCTCAGGGCTATAGACACTGCCGATGAGTCCGCCAATCAGTTTTGGAATTGAGTCGCTCAGGGCACCAAAGATTTCTTTGATCTCTTCTGCTTCGCTTGGCCCTCTCGATTTTCTATCATCTCTTGATTCATCATCACTCATGATTGTTTAACACCAAGATACAATATGTCTGGTCACTCATCTTAAGAAATGTGGAAAAAAGTGACCACTTCCCTTTCCGGATACGGTCACATAGGATTGCGGACATTATGCCAAAGCGAAATACCTTGCGCGATCGTCATCCTCGTCATCTATTACTTTCAAAATACCTCTCTTTAGGAGAAATTGTACCCTCTCCCTGATAATTCGTCTGGAAGCTGTACCGCGCTCTGATCTTACAGCGGCGGTTATCTGACTAATGTTGAGTGGACGAGACCCATCAAGGGTCCTAATTATCTGCCAACTAATATCGTCCTTTCTTAAGTCACCATATCGCGACTCCAAACGTTCTGCTCGCGTGAATTTGGACATCAGTTTGACCATGCCATCATAGAACTCGAAGCCCTCACGTATGACTTTTGCAGACTCCCCTACCTCTTCAATACCAGGTCCCAGGCGTTCAATGAGAGTTTCCACACGAGCAAGTCTTGAAGCGATTTCGTCTAGTCTATCTTGAACCTCATCAATCGTGAGTTCTGGGCGGTCATCTTCATCACTTATGTTCTTGGACTCAGATGCTTCACGCTTCTTGTTCAAGATTAAGCCTCAGGCATGCTCACATTTTGCATGAGATAAGTTTGATGGCAAGCGAAATCCGTTTAATAGCGATTACAGCACATCTCAAAACGTGACTAGACATGAATAAAGAGGAGCGGCAGGAAAGCACAGCCAATGTGATCCCCCTCCGCAAGCTCTTCCATTTCTCTCATTTCTCACACTTCTACAGACTATACGTTCCTGCGTCTCTTCTAATCGGAATCATCTGTGGGCTCTTCATGGCTATCTTCCAGTACCTCATAGATTTGACTACTGGTGCCTTCCTAGTATTGCCTGTCTATATTGCTCCTCTAATCGGTGGTGCGTTATCTGGGATAATGATATACTTTGGCAGAAGAGAAATCGAAGGTAGCGGCATCTCAAAAGCTATTGAGCTCACGCATGATCCCCAAGAATTCAAGGTGTCCACGGCCCTCACCAAGATGCTTACAACATCGGTCTCAATTGGTACTGGCAATCCTGTTGGAAGAGAAGGTCCTGCAGTCCTGATTGGTGCCGCACTTGGCAATTATATCGGACGACGTATTGGATATGATGACCCATCTCATCTTCGTGTCTTCATTATGATGGGCTCGGCTGCATGTACTGCTGGTATTTACAAGGCTCCATTGGGTGGAGCGCTCTTCGCCTCGGAAGCTCCCTACAAACGTGATGCAAGACTTGGCTATTTTGTGCCAACTGTCTTGGCTGCAATCACATCATACATAGTATTCGCAATCATCTATGGGATTGATTCCCTTCTTACTCTTCAGATTGACTTCACTCTAACTCTTGACATCATTCCATTGATTGTATTATTAGGCGCCTTTGCTGGTGGAATCTCGATCTTCTTCTCAGTGTTTCTAATGGCTACGCGCAATTTCTTCAAACTCAAGTTGCCTGATTGGGCCGATCCGGTAATAGGATCGCTCCTTGCGTGTGCCATATTGTTGCTGGTTAGTCTATTGCTAGATCCGCAATATACTGTGGCAGGACTCGGATACGATGTAATAGAGCTTATTGCTTCTCCTAGCACTTCTCTTCCTATTACAGGATTACTTCTCCTAATGATTGGCAAGCTATTGGCATCTTCATTTGTTGTCGCTGGAAGAGTTTCAGGAGGAGTTCTTGCATCATCAATTTTCGTTGGAGCAATGCTAGGTGCAATTTTCGGACATCTATTTGCTCCTCATTATCTTGCTGCATTTCTGGTGCTTGGTATGGGGGCAGTATTGGCAGCAACCACAAACACACCTGTTGCTACTACAGTTCTAATACTTGAGATAAGCCACACGTTTGAACTTCTAATTCCGGTGGCAATTTGCATCTGTGTGTCATATCTCTTTGCAGGTGGGACTTCTCTATATGAAGGCCAAAAGGTCACTAGGGATGATGAGGATCCAGGCTATTTCGCTAGAATCAATATTCAACCTCAGGATGTTCGCCTTACCCCCTCTAGAGATGACGCAAATCCAATGGACCACAATGCGCCTCAAGAATCCATAAGTGAGGAGGAATAGAAGGGAGTTGGATAACTTAATAGGCGTACGCCTCTTTAATTAGGTTCAAACTCCCAATCCTAGGAGGTTCGCCTATTTCCTGAGAGGTTCTTGATATGAAGAAAAGCTTGATGGTCACGCTGCTTGTTATTCTGTTAATTCTTCCAATTATTCCCCTCATTCCCTTCCCCTCTGATTTGGATGAACCAACAAATGAACTAGTTGAAAGAGATGTTGACTACCAGACTCTCAGAGAAACCTTTGGAGATGAAATCCCTATCGTTGTGCAGTTCTCTAAAATCGCACAAATTGGAGTTGTTGAATCGCTGGGTGTAAGGTTTAGTGCAGGTTCACCGGACAAGAGCCATATTGGTGATTATTACCTAATGAGAGGCACACCGGATGCACTTGAAACACTTGACAGCATGGGATACTTCGATACTGTCCAGCTTCAAACTCTTGCAAGGAATTTGCACTCTCCACGCAATGTTTCTATTCCTGAGGTTGATGCTGATACTGTTTGGAACATTGTAGATGGCATAGGACGCAACGTGACTGGCGAGGGTATTCTCATTGCGGACTTGGATTCAGGCGTAGATTGGAGACATCCTGATCTTTGGTTCGCTCATGGAGGGGCTTATGATTGGCTTGATGTGGGAGCGGATTCATTATTTGTAAACGGTACTGATGTTGTAGACTTGAATCGTGATATGGGACCCACTGCTGATGAAACATTATACTATATCGATATCGATCTGGATTCAGCTTTTGATACTAGCACTGAGTGGATATGGGCTGACAATGTGACGCAGGATGGCATGCCGCAAATAGGTGAACCCTTCTTCGTAGTCAATGACACAAATCATAATGATCGCATAGATGTCGGTGAACAGCTCGTAATGTTGAACACTCCGAAGACCAAGTATATTGTAGAGGTGAGTTCCATTCTTGCTCAAACTGTCGTCTATGAACGTGGCGTGAACCTGACTACAAGTCCTCACGAGGATTACTATGGTCATGGAACTGCTGTAGCTGGCATACTCCTTGGTGGCCAGATTGGCTATAGAACTCATGTGGGAGTTGCACCTAATGCAGAACTGGCAATGATTCGGGTCTTAGGTAACCAGAGCGACTGGCTGACAGTTGAAGATGGATTGAACTATGCAGTCCAGCTTGGAGCTGACGTCATTCTCACGGAGCTTGGTTCATGGACCTATCATTATCTAGATGGAAGCTCTGCAGCAGAAACTCTGATAGATACAATTGTTAACACGTATGAGATTCCAGTAATATCGCCAAGCGGGAATATGGGCGGGAATGACAAGCACGCTCTGGTGTTTGTTCCACCATTAGTGCCTCATAATATTGACTTCACAATTCCAAATGATACTCCTGGTCAGGAATATCGTGATATGGTGGTCTATATCACAGTGCTATCAGTCAACGACACTGATTTCAACGCATGCAATTTCACTCTGACACTGCAACATGCGGGTGGACCTGGGATAATCCCTATTGCTAATCCAGGAATTGGCCATCTGATTTTTGCACCCGAACCTCCATACGTTTGGTTTGCAGGAGTGATACAAGTTGATTCATTCATCTCAACATCAAGCCGGGGCACAAAAATGTTGGGGATTAGAATTCAAGGCGCCCTCCCGGTTACATCCGGTGCGCCATGGCATCAGCTGACTTTGCAGCCCCCAACTGAAACGCACTTCCATACATACATCTCTGATTCCCACAGTAGCTGGAGTGGAGGGGCTGTGTGGAAGAGCGACGTCTGGGACTCCTATCATATAACGTGGCCTTCAACTGCTGATAGTGCCCTAAGTGTGGCTTCCTACCATACCCGGAGTCTCTGGGGAGTTCCTATTGGGTCTATCGCGTCCTATTCCTCAATTGGTCCTAGAATCACTGAAGATGCAAAACAAGGCGTCGCCGCTCCTGGTGGTTGGGATGTCATTTCAACATATACAGACCAATCAGATTGGGCTGATTGGTACAGTGGTCCAATTGGAAATAAGCTTCCCTTACGCCCTGTATTCGGCGGATACCAACTATTTAGCGGAACGAGCGCTGCAGGTCCTCATGTAGCTGGGGCTGCTGCATTAATCCTTCAAGTTAACGCTACTGCTGGCAAAGCCATTAGACAAATGATTGAGTCCACTGCCCGTGCTGATAGCGACACGGGTGGTGTTCACAATCCCACCTGGGGTTGGGGGAAGCTCAACGTTTCTGCAGCAGTAGAATCTGCACTGCAGGACACCTCTGGCCCAATTATTGGAACACCAGTGCATAATCCAAGCGCTCCACTGGATACTGACACTGTAGATGTTGGTGCTACTGTGACCGATATGAGTGGAGTAGACACAGTTATTCTAGAATATCATAATGGCACTCACTGGAACAACATTACAATGAACTGGAATGGCACTCATTATGAAGCTACAATACCTGCCCTTCCCCTGGGCACTACTGTGACCTATCGAGTGATGGTGAATGACACCTTGGACAACTGGTCTGTCAGTGGAGACGTCGTATACGTGGTTGGCTCATCAATCACAACTACTACCGGAAC
>JAHQWZ010000126.1 GCA_029856425.1 Candidatus Thorarchaeota archaeon | reverse complement strand
ATGAGTGATGTCTTCATGACGTGTGATGTCTGCAAAGGAAATCGATTCGACAGAGAGACCCTTGAGGTGTCATACAAAGGGAAGAACATCACAGAAGTCCTCTCAATGACAATAGAGGAGGCCCTTGACTTCTTCAGCGATATTCCGAAGATTGCAGACAAGCTTCGGACGCTCGTGGACGTTGGACTCGGATACCTGGAACTTGGACAGCCAGCCACTACTCTTTCGGGGGGCGAGAGTCAACGAATGAAGATTGCCTCGGAACTGTCACGACGGAGCACGGGACAGACCTTATACCTACTCGACGAACCCACCACAGGACTCTCAGCCTCCGATGTACATGTTCTACTACGGGTCTTGAGTAGACTGGTGGAGGGAGGCAACACGGTCATCTTGGTGGAACATAATCTGGAAGTAATCAAGACCGCCGACTGGCTCATAGATCTTGGCCCCGAAGGTGGAGACGCAGGAGGTCAGGTTGTTGCGGTTGGAACGCCAGAGGACTTGTGCGATGCTGTAGAGTCCTATACTGGAAATCATCTACGTCAGGCTCTCTATGGCTGGAACGTCCGATACGGGCCTCTCAACTGATATAATTGAGGATTTCAAGAACCGCGCCAACTGCTTTCGATTTCTCGTAAACCCTTTCAAATTTTCATACGTCTCCACTTCCTATATTAGCGAATATTTCAGAGGTTCATTATTGTCCGCCGGGAGGACAGGCATGAATGACGTCAGCCAGACGAAGAGCGGAATCTGTGTCGCCGCTTAAAATGAGTGTCTACGAATCGGACCTTCGTAGGCGCATTGCAGCTTTTCCCAGAGACTCGAATGCTTGGTTTTCCTTAGGCCAACACCTTGGCTCAAGAGGCAGGCATCTTGAAGCAGAAGGAGCCATACGCAAAGCTATATCTCTAAATCCACAGCCCAAACAATACTGGGAGGAACTTGAAAAAGTTCTGACATTACTCAGCGGATCTACTCTTATTGATGAAATTGACCGCAGAATTGACAGGCTGAAGCAGATCGAGGAAAGCATTGAGGGAGCTGAAGTTGTACCCGGTTCTGATATCTCGCCCTGCGTTTCCTGTGAACATTATACCTATTACGGATGTTCAAAAGGGCAATCCTGTGACATACTTCTTCGTTGGCGGACCAATATGCTGCGAGCATCTCAATGAATTTTCTGTAAAATCAGGCACCTTCCGAATCACTGATTTGCAGGTCCTATTCTATTAATAGCTAGATTCATAGATGTGAATGAGATGGTTGACCTTGCTGAGTTAGTAAATGACCTGCCTGACCTTCCTGGAGTCTACCTCTGGAAGGACGAGAAGGGGCAGATTCTGTACATTGGCAAGAGCAAATACCTAAGAAGACGAGTCGCCTCGTACCTCAATCCCAATGGGCAGTTTCGTAGGACTGCTGAGATGATGTTTGCGGCAAGAGACCTCGATACCATAGTCACAAGCACTGAGCGAGAAGCACTTGTACTTGAGGCTACACTGATTCAAAAGCATAGACCTCCGTACAATATCAAGCTCAAGGACGACAGGCGACACGCCTGGATACGAGTGGATATCCGCAATAATTATCCAGTATTCGAAATCACACGCGATGCTGAGAGAGATGGAGCAGTCTACTATGGTCCTTATGGAAGCACGAAGCGTCTTGAACGCTTCATGGACACCATAAGGAAGTTCATTCCGATTGCTATGTGCAAAGATCCCAAAAAGGTGAAACGTGCGTGTATGGACTTTCATCTTGATAGGTGTACAGGCCCATGTGAAGGGCATATTAGTGAAGAAGAATACCGGTCTTTAGTAGACCAGATGTGCATGTATCTTGAGGGCCGGTCCGATGAACTGGCGCAGATGCTGGAGGACCAGATGAATGAGGCTTCCAAGCACATGGAGTTTGAGAATGCGGCTGAGCTGAGAGACAGGCTTACTGATATGCAGATTCTGATGAGTCGTCAGCAGGTTGTAGAGTTTAAGGGTGCAAATCGTGATGTCCTAGGAATATCGAGGACAGAACAGGCTGCTTTGGTGGAGCTGCTTATCATTAGAAACGGCCGCCTGATAGGCCAAGATAACTTCTACTTTGATGTGGATCTTGATACCCCCGACCAAGATATTCTAACAGCGTTTGTGGGACAGTTCTACTTCACCATACCCAGGGTTCCTGACCAGATTATCCTCCCGGTAGAGATTCCTGAGATGGATCAGCTCAGCGAATGGCTTACGGAATCAGATGAACATGAGGTCAAGTTTCTGCTTCCTTCCGACCAGAGAAGTGAAGATCTTGTCGACATGGCCAATATGAATGCATACAGAGCCCTTAGGAAGATTCTGATTCTGGGAGAGAGCAACGAAGAGATTGTTCATGATGGTGTAAAGCAGCTTAAGGAAGCGCTCCGATTGACTCAGGCACCCATGCATATCGAAGGATTTGATATCGCGAATATCCAAGGGACTGATCCCACTGGTTCTTGCGTCGTATTCATCAATGGTGACCCTGATAATTCCAAATATCGGATGTTCAAAATTCAAGGGAAAACAACACCCGATGACTATGCTATGATGAACGAGATCATCTTTCGCAGATACAAGGGAGTGCTAGCGCGAGGTGATGCTTTGCCTGACCTAATCCTTGTCGATGGTGGAAAGGGTCAGCTCAGTTCTGCTCACAAGGCGTTGTCACAGCATGGCCTGGAGTATTTGCCACTTGCTGCACTTGCCAAACGAGAGGAGATGCTATACACCAGGGATGCAAAGGACGGAATTGAGCTTGAGATATCCTCGCCTGCACTTAGACTGGTTCAATCTATCAGAGATGAGGCTCATAGATTTGCTCAGAAGTATCATCACAAGCTTCGTGAGAAGAGGTTTACTGGCTCCATACTTGAGGAGGCTCCCGGGATAGGACCAAAACGTCGTCAAGCGCTTCTGGATTCATTCGGGAGTTTTAATGCCGTAAAAGACGCTACAGTTGAAGAACTCCGCGAAGTTGAAGGAATGACCCAGAAGTCTGCAGCGGCACTTAGAAAATGGCTGGATGAACATGGCTAGTCTTCTTGCTCGTCGCCACCGGAATCCTTTTGCTTTTCAATCATTGGCATTTTGGTTTCAGTGATGGGTGTATAATGCCCAATAGAATCATCGCTTTTGAGATTCAGCTCGATTACAAAGACGGTGCTTGCAACCCTGTCAGCTCGACTCTCCTGCAATCTCTCTCTACTGCGTCTTCGTCCATAGCCGATGTAAATCACCAATCCTATCAATGCGAGCCAGAATCCCATCTGCAACGCTTCAACTGATTGATTGACTATGAAAAGCAGACACATTGCCACGCCCAGTATCGGGAACGCAGGGTAGAATCTCGCCTTGAACGTGCCCGGGACATTTAGCCTTCTAATTCTGACGACTATCACTGAGGAGTTCACAACGGCTTGTCCTACCAGATATGCAAGTCCAGCAAGAGACGCGACCAGTTCAACTCTTCCTGTGAGAGCAAAGGCACTAACAGCAATAAGACCGACAAGTAATGCTGGTATTGGAGTCTTGAATCTTGGACTGACTCTATCGAGAAAGCCTGGTAAAAAGCGGTCTCGGCCTAGTGCATATGTAACCCTTGCAGTCGATAGGAATGTGGCATTAAGGGCTGCATAGTTGGAAGCTGCC
The DNA here is from genome assembly GCA_029856425.1 of Candidatus Thorarchaeota archaeon. Lineage (GTDB taxonomy): Archaea > Asgardarchaeota > Thorarchaeia > Thorarchaeales > Thorarchaeaceae > SMTZ1-83. The sequence goes on along the minus strand of JAHQWZ010000126.1, from coordinate 2,295 downwards.
ATTCCTGCCAGTCCAAAGTAGAAAGCTCCCCCTCCAAGCATTGAGCCATAGACATACGCTATTGGGATAGGTGATTTGAGATTTGCCAATTCGGAATAAGGCACAACGCCTACCATCACAAATGCGGCAGTGACATATATTGCAGTGGCAATAAGTAGGGTTAGCAGAATGGCTCTGGGAATGTTCTTTGCGGGCTCCTTGATTTCCTCAGATGCGGTGGTGATGAGCTCGTAGCCTATGAAGCTGATGTAGATGAATGAGAATGTAGCCATCAATTCCATGAATCCAGTTCCAGGAGCAAAGAACGGATTGAGATTTGTCGGTTGTACGAAGAATAGCCCGAGCCCAATAAAGGAGAATAACACAACGGACTGGGCAATATTGAAAACACCTAGCACTCCGCTGACGCTTTTTACACTCAAGATGTTTGTTACCAACGTGAAAGCAATGATGACCACCGCAATTGTCGTTACCATCTCTGGAGTGGCAATAGGAATGAACAATGCGAGAGTGTGAGCAACTGCGAGAGAGTAGAGACCACACGCAACTATATTTCCCACCAGCAGGAACCATCCTGTGAGAAATGCTGGAAATCCCCCAAATGTGTCATTTGCGAAAGTGTATCCTCCTCCCTGTTTTGGGATGGATGATGACAACTCAGCGTAGTTAATTGCTGTGAAGATGGTGAGAAGACCGGTGAACAGGTATGCTATTATGATGCCAGGGCCCACCATGCCTGCGGCAATGCCTGATATTACATAGATTCCCCCGCCGAGCATAGCACCTAATCCGAGATTGGTCGCTCCTGCGAGACCAAGGCGTCGAGCAAACTTTTCCTCTGTAATCCTTTGCCCGGCCTGTTCTGACATAGTGTTCACCTGGAAATCCTTCATTTCGCCCTCATGGAGTATATTTGATTATTCTCTGCGCGACCTTGGGATTGTCTTTTGAAAGTTCCGAAGCAAGCATCCGGGTTCATTGATACCCAACCCCGAAGTTTAAATGTGACATATGGCGGCACTCAGATGTAGGACTTATGCATTAGTCCGATCGCGAAGTGACTGACCATGATGTGGAAAGTAACTGATGCATGCACGGCATGTGGCACCTGCGCTGATGTTTGCCCAGTCGACCCAACTCTATATGTTGTGAACGACAAAGCAGTCTATCAGAAAGATCGTGCCGATGAATGCACTGAATGCTACGCTTGTGTCGACAGTTGCCCAGAGGGCGCTATCGAAGAAGCATAGCGTTTGTGCAACTAGAAATCTGACAGGGGAGCTCTACTGCTCAGCGGTTGTTCCCCTGTCTTCGACATTCTATTCTTGACGCTTCTCACCGCTTTATCTTGATAGGGTTTCCAAGAAGATTATTGAAGAATTGAAGAAGTTCTTCGTTGGTTATGGTGACAAGCACTTTGATTTCTTCTCCCTCAAGACTCAATTTGACTACTTCTAGTCCGCTGTCTTCCTCCCCATACATTAGGATAGATGATTCAATATAATTGGGCGCTCTCCCAAACTTTGCCTGAATTGCGTTTACAATTTCATCACGCTTTCTTGATGCAATGACATAGTGTGCCTTTACCTTGCGAATTGCTGTCAGCCTCCATTCGCATTGAGTTCGGAACACGTACTTATCAAACAACTGATAAGTAGTAGTGTTGCATTCTCGAAAAAGGAGAGTGCGGACGATTGCGTCATTTATCCACATTTATGTTAGTACTTATACTCATGCCAGTAGTGAATGTAGCAGTGCCTCTCGGCGCGCCGATAGACAATGCCTTTGTGCCCAGCCAATTCACTCTGGAAACTTATGATAGGAATATGAATGTGACTACATTTGTCACTCCAGATGATAGTATGGATGTAATATTCCATTTCCTAGATTCTGCTCAGGAGAGTATCTTTGTCGAGATATACCAGTTTAACAGTCCCGCATTTCTGGACAAGATGCATGAGTTGCACGCAGCAAACCCATCTCTTGATATCAAGGTCCTAATCAGCGAAGGAGTGGTTAGCCTCGGAGAATACAATACTCATACTGCTTGGAATCTAACCCAGCTGGGAATACCTGTTCGCTGGACATCAGACACATTCACCTACTCCCATCAGAAGTTCATCATTATAGACAACAAGACCACAATTGTGCAGTCTGGAAATTGGGCCAAAAACAGCTTTCCGCGTGATGAATGGACTTCCGGTTCTTCCCCTGGCGGATTCACACAAAAGAATTACAGAGGTAACCGTGAGTGGCATATTGCTATGACTGATATTGAGGTAACAGGCTATTATC
>JAHQWZ010000125.1 GCA_029856425.1 Candidatus Thorarchaeota archaeon | reverse complement strand
GTGACTACGGAAGATGAACACGTGCGATTCCTGTTGATCTCTGGAAAGCCAATACGTGAACCTGTTGCTTGGCGTGGGCCAATTGTTATGAACACTAAAGAGGAGCTTCAGATGGCTTTTGATGAGTACCGTAATGGGACATTCATCAAGTATGGTGGATCTGAGTGATGAAGTAATCTAGCTCTGAACGCAATCATGTTTTCCAAAAGAAATAGGCGAGAGGTCCATAATTGGACCTCAGCCAAGCTTCTACCAAAGCTGGTATTGCCTTTTCACAAAGCCTTCCCAGACTCGTGGGAGCTTCGCAATTACTTCCTCAGATATGCTCTCAACCGAGGTCCTAACATTGTCTATATCGCAATCACCAAAGAGTTCTACATTGATTGCTTTTGGCTCAGTGATTGGTGAGCCAATCTGACTGACTATGTAGCAGTAGACTTGGGTTAGGTCCGGATGCTCGGTGATAACCTTCTCCACAATCTCTCGAGCCGCAACGTTGTAGGTCTTTCCCACATGGGAAACGGGATTCTTTCCTGCTGCAGCCTCGAGGGTCATAGGCCTATAAGGTGTGATGAGACCATTGGCTCTGTTCCCTCTACCAACCTGACCATCGTCTCCGTGCTCGGCAGATGTTCCAGTAACTGTCAGATAGAACAAGCCCTCATCAGGACTGTCAGCTGTGTTCACGCTTACCTCAACAGGAATATCGGTGATTTTTGTTGCAGTGTCTGCGACCAGACCTTGGATGCCTTCCATGACATTGGCATACTCGCTAGCATCCTTGGTCTTGGTGGAAATGATTGCCGCAGCAACCTGCAGGTGAATGCTGTCGCCAATTCTTGTTCCCATAATCTTCACGTCCTCTCCAATCTGGGGCCATTTCTTCTTTGTATAAGCATGGTTCAGCAGTTGCTCAGCTTCTAGAACCAGCTGTTCTGTTGGAGAGAGGGGCGCATAGCCAACACCAAAGCTTGTGTCGTTAGCACGAGGCATTTCTTGCTCAATGTCAAAGTTTCCAACAAGGTCAGTGCTTCCTGCTCTGATCTTATAGTCGATGATAATGTCCGAGTTGACATCCAAGTTTGGAAGGTCTCCACTCAGCCACTCTCTTGTGTGTTCAACCGCAAACTTGCCGACTGGGACTTGACGCTCGTAGTCTTTGTCCACCACATCAACAGCTCGGCCGCTAAGAAGAAGGTAAATCGGTTCAATGACATCGCCGCCTCCAAATCGGGCATTGGATTGACCTCCAACAAGGAGCACCTTGTCCACGTTATGATGCTGGACTCTCCCAAAGGTTTCAAGATAATATTCACTTAATCTGACAGAGAGTTCCTCTGCCGCTTTATCACAGAGGGTGTCCGGATGTCCCTTTCCCTTGCGCTCCACGATTTCGACTTTGCGCTGGGCTACCGGGATACCTTCGCCACGCGTCACTTCAATAACCATAGTTACTCATCTCAATGTCTTATTGTTTCTCAGCCGCGAACTGAAGTGCATAAAAGGATTAGCATGAATACCCATTCTTAGTACTATGGGTTATTACAAAAGTCTTATCAATAACTAATAGTTATATTCCTTAGAGGTTTTTATGACTTGTCTGAAAAGAATTCGAGAGACCAGATTAGTAGTGAAGTGGCTAGATTAATTCAGCTGAGACTCGAGGCAAGACTCACTCAAGCAGAACTGGCAAAGGAAGTTGGAGTTTCACAAGCATATATTGCCAGAATCGAGCGAGGGACTCTTGATCCAAAGCTTTCGATCGTTTCTAGAATAACAGAGTTCCTAAGAAGCAGCATCGCCAAACGCCGCTATCAAGGACGTTTTCGTGACATGACATGTTCTGAGATTATGGCTGCAAATCCAGCTACTGTAGATGCTAGAGATCCTGCATCGAGAGCTGTGGATTTGATGCATCAGCATAGCTTCTCCCAGATTCCGGTTCTAAGAGGCAACAGCGTTATGGGTATGATTACTGAACAGGATATTATCAAGGATTTGCATCATGACCTCAGTCAAATGTCTGTGCAAGCCGTCATGGCGCCAGTATCTCCTCCCATAGTTTCTGAGACTACTCCTATCACCGATATTGTTCCTCTGTTTCAAATCCACCAAGCAATACTAGTGCAAAATCAAGGTCGACTTAGCGGGATTATAACAAGAGCAGATCTTCTTGTCTCTCATCGCTAAAAAGAAACGAGAGAAAAAACCAACCTCTTAGAATAAGTTATATACCCTGAATTAAAGGCGTAAATGGAGACTTGAAACTTGGCTGGTGACGAATTCGAAGCATTTGAGGACCTTCGAGACAGCCTAGATACTTTTGTTGAGCGCTGGTCTAAGATCCAACGCAACTCGGTCAAATCAATTCAAGCTGTCACTAATACCCTTGTTCAGATAGAGCATCTAGATGCCCCGCTTGGGAAACTGGAGGCTCTACAGAATATTCGAGACAACGCGCGTGGAAAATTGCTAGTCAATCTCTTCGACAAACTAGTTCCTGCTCTAGAGACCTCTATGAAAGAATTCACTAAGCTCATGAAGATGTTTGAAACTCTGAGGCAGAGAACATCAACTCTTCAGACTATAACCGAGTCACTTCGTCAGGATGAGGTCAATGATAAGCAGTTGGAAGATTTAGTGGGCTTCTTGGACTTGGTTGTCCTTAGTATCCAAGACATCCTGGATATGTTCGAGGCTGAGTTTCTAGTTAAGATTACAATCTATCGAGACTTAGAAGAGGGTGGCGTCGAAGTCGGTGTGATTTCTAACTACTTGACTATGTGGAGTGTCGAGCCAAACATCGAACCTCATGCACTCGAAAAGCTATTGAAAGACCTTGACGAGCATTTCGATCTGCTGCGTGATATCTTTCATGGCAAGACCGGGATTCAATTGCCCGATCTCTATCGCAAGGTTTCATTCTAGGCAAATTCGATTGCATTCGCTCTAGACCATTCTCTTGGCGATTCGTTTCCTTGCTTCTTCGACTAGCAGCAATACTACTCCAAATACAGCAATCTCTACCCACTCCCAGAGCTCAAGCTGTACGAGTCCAAACACAGCAGCCAATGGCGGAATTAGGAAGAGAACACTCACAAGGAATATGTCGATTGCGTATACCACTATTATGACCTTATTCGTTAGCAGTCCCATTTCCATAATTGATTTTGTGGGTGACCTGCAGTTTTGCACGCTATACCATTGAAGAACAATCAATGATACAAATAGCATTGTCCTTATCTTCTCTTCAGATTGATCAATGTGCTGGAAATAAACGAATATCACAAAGCTTGCCATGACAATACCGTAGAGAAAAGCTCGTCCCAAGGTATCTCTTGAGAGAATGCGGCTTCTAAGCGACCCTGGTCCTTGGTCCAAGAGTCCCTCTTCTTTTGGTTCAAGTGAAAGGGCAACATCTAGCATTCCGTCTGTTACGAGATTTATCCATAGTATCTGCAAGGGCAGGAGCAACACTGGATTCTGAAATAGCAACAAAATGCCCAAGATAGCAAAGCTTTCTGCGAAGTTTGTTGAGGTCAAGAACAACACAACTCTTCGCAGTGAGTTGAGAATATGTCGACCTTCTTCAATACCATCAACAACTGCTTCAAACCTTTCATCCTGAAGGACTATATCTGCGGCTTCCTTGGCAATATCTGTCCCTGTTATTCCCATTGCTATTCCGACATTCGCTTGACGTAAAGCTGGACTATCATTCACTCCATCCCCAGTCATGCTCACAATCAACGATTGATTCTGCAGAGCTTTCACAACACGGAGTTTGTGAATCGGACTTGTTCGTGATAGGACTTTGGCTCCAACCGAGAGAGTCCGTTCAAGTTCCTCCTCATTCATTCCATCAATATCATCACCAGTGAGAGTGGTGTGTCCAAGCTCCGAATCAAAGATGCCTACTTCTTTACCGATTGCTTCTGCCGTGAATGCGTTATCTCCGGTTATCATTAGCACGTCTATACCAGCCTTTTTTGATTTCTCAATGTAATCTCGAACTCCCTCTCTAGGTGGGTCATTGATACCACAGAATCCAAGAAACGTCATTCCCTTGAGATCTTCCTCACGTATCTGTGGCGAGTCTTGGGGGATTTGCTTTATTGCACAAGCTAAAACCCGAAGTCCTTGTGATGCGAATTCACCCACAAAATACTCTGTTCCAGATGGCTTCTCCAGGAATGTTTCAATGATTTCTGGTGCACCCTTCACGATTAGCAAACCATTGCCACTCGAAACATCAAGTGATTCTGTTTTTCTACTAGGAATGTGAAAAGTGGCCATGTATTTCCGTTTGCTTGTGAAGGGAATCTCTGATACACGTGGCCAAGCCTCATCCAGCACATACTTGTGAAGCTGAGCTTTTTCGAGGGCGACAAGCAACGCCGCTTCAGTTGGCGAGCCCTTTATTTTCCAAACCCTGTCATCTCCAGTGCACTTGCGTATTGGATCCTCTTCTGTCAAGCAGAGGGAATATACCTCAGAATCATTGCACATAGCCATAGCGCTAAGTAGCATCTCAAGGTCGGGATATTCGGAGAGCGTATCACCTCGTATTGGAACCTTACTAGATTCATCGCTCTCTGCCTCTACTCCGGGTGACCTTAGACATCCTTCTGGGCCACACCCTTGAATGAATACCCCTCCAGTTTCTGGATTGAATCCGCTGCCGCTTACTTCGAACATGTTGCTGGCTGTAACAATTCTACGAACCATCATCTGATTCTTTGTCAGGGTTCCTGTCTTATCTGAACAAATGACATTTACAACACCTAAAGTTTCAACTACACTAAGGTTCCTTACTATTACATTCTTCTTTGATAATCGATACACGCCGACAGATAGCACCACTGTGACAATCGCGATTAAGCCTTCTGGAATGGCTGATACTAGGGCAGAAAGGGAGAACAGAAGTAACTCTGTGGTTTCAATTCCTCGATAGATGCCCAGGATGAAGTTTAAACCAACAAATGCGAGTGCTGCAATAAGAAAGAAAACGCTAAGTCTTTTCAAGCGAACCATGACGGTCGATTCTTCTTTTTCAACATCCGCTAATTCACGATTAATCCCACCCAGGACAGTATTGTCACCAGTCTCTTCAACAAGAACCCTAGCTCGCCCCTCAGTGACATAGGATCCTGCGAATACCTGGTTTGATTTCTCATAGTAATGTGGATTCTCTACTAAACATGCAACATCCTTCTTTATCGGAATGCTCTCACCTGTTAGGAGGCTCTCATCAACATGCAGATTCCTCTCAAACAGAACTCTGCCATCAGCCGGAACTCTCTCCCCTGCTCTAAGGAGAAGAACATCTCCAGGTACAAGCTCGCTTGATGGAATATCTCGTTCTTCGCCCTCTCTAACAACAAGCGATCTCTCCTCGATTAACTGCCGTACAGATTCAATTGTTTTTTCGGCTTTCCACTCCTGGACGAATCCAATGATGGCATTAATTATCAAAATGATAGCAATAACCACAGCGTCGATAGCATGATCTGCGAGTATAGATACTGCCGCTGCAAGAATCAGAACATAGACCAAAGGCGATTTAAACTGGCGAAAAAACATGTAGATTGGATTCTCTCGTTTTTCAAGTGTGAGCTCATTTGGACCGTATTCAGCCAATTTCTTGACGGCTTCTTTTTGTGCGAGTCCTTCAGGGGTTGCGCCCAAATTAACCAAGCACTCATTGTAGTCTAGCATACCATCTTGGGAATCCTGCTTATGCATTGCGATCTTCCTCCAAGTCCTGAAATCTGAATTTACTCGCCTCATATATGAATCATGTTTCCTACCATAGCGAGGAGTAGGGATCACTACAAATGAAACCTGCTGCTAGATTCGTGCTTCCTGTGTATTATCATAGCTACCTAGCACTCCTCTGAATCTAAAGAGAGCAAGAATGCCTGAAATCAATGACCCCAATAATATTCCAACCTTTGCTGACTCGAGTAATAGGCCAT
>JAHQWZ010000124.1 GCA_029856425.1 Candidatus Thorarchaeota archaeon | reverse complement strand
ACGAATGCCTTCATCCTTTGTGGGTCAACCTACGAGGTTTCCTGACTGCTTTGAAAATATGAACGAGGATATTCAGAAGAAACAATCTCTCAAAATCAAATGCGTGAAACCATTTGGTTTCGATTAAACCTCCTGACTGCAATTGTCCATGATGAGCATACTAGAACCACCGCCACTAGAAACGTGAACAAGTTCCAGAGCCATGTTTGGGTTGGGTTTGGAGTATCAGTTCCAATCATGGTCAGAAGCGGGCCCAACATCGGAATCATAAAGACCAAGACAATAGCACCTACCCCCTGATACGCCTCATAGACTCTGCTCACTTTCCCGCTTATGATTATCATCATTGAAACAGCTGCAAGTATCAGTAACGGGGCTACAACTGCCAAGAGAAACAACCCCGGCAAATCAGGAAACATAATCAGAGGCCTGCGAGCCAAGATCAGGACAATATTCACGCCGATAGACGACGTCAAGGTTTGGCTTGCCAAAAGGAGTGCACTCGGGATAAGTGAACTTAGGATCTTTCCCCAAAGGAGTTCCCGGTCCGTAAGCGGTGTAGACAAGAGGGGTTCGAGTGTGTTCTGCTCACGTTCGCCAACTATGGAGTTAGCAGAGATATAAGCTGCAGGAACTAATGAAAGCATGCCAATCATGCTAGTAACCATGGGCATCACGAATGCCAAGAGCATATTAGTGTCGGGTCCTAATTCAATCAGCGCAAGTGGAACACCTATACATAAGACTGCAAAAACTGGACCCAGTATTGCTAAAGCTATCAGAGTACCCTTGATAATCTTGAGGTCCAACGCCATTCCAAGATCAGCCATTGCCACAATCATCGATTTACTACGAGCCACGACTGCACTCAATCCTCCCGACTAATTGCAAATGTGGGTTTCTGAATTAAAGGCTCTTTAGAAACAATTACCCCGAGGGTGTTCTAATCGCATCTAAACCTTGAGTCTTCCATTTCTAGTATGAGCATCGATAAAGCCCTGTCTTTCTCTCAGTGTCTTTCAATGCGATTCTAGCCCTGCAGCATAAACACATGATCTGTTCAAGAGTGGGTTTCCACCGGGTTTCTTGCACTGCTACTAATGCCCGAGGCGTGTGGTCAGAAACGGTGGCTCGCGCAGTACCTAGAGTTGTCAAGGTTCAGAAGTTGTAACGAATGCCTTCATCCTTTGTAGGTCAATCTAATTGATTTCTTCTATTCTTGGAGTGAGGACCACCTGCGATTTTACAGAATCAGGACCTTCTCTTGCGCTAACGCCCACGTTTTTTAGTATCGCATTTCAAATGGAATGGTGTTATGGCAAGGCAAAGCGTGAAGATTGGATTTGCAGTGATCCTGATGGCAACATTGCTGATTACTGCGGTGACATTTATCCCCGTGAACACAGGGATGGAGGGAGTCCAAGTAGCCATATACACTGACAGAGGAGTTCAGGCTACGAGTCGTATAGCACTTCAGAATATGTTCGAATGGATGCATGCCGAAGTGTCTATTATAGAAGCCGTTGATATCAATGACGGTATACTAGATGCCATAGACATTCTTGTCATGCCTAGCGGCTGTTGGTGTTCTGACCGGTGTCTAATCCTAGGGGAGGAGATGAACATCATCCGTGAGTTCGTTGAGAATGGTGGGTCGTATTTTGGCATAGATGGAGGCGCGTCTTATGCAACAAGCTACAGGCTTGATATCTTTCACGGAACACTCTACCCGGACGCATGTGGCGCAGGGGATTTCCTGCAGGAAGTGACGGTCAACACCAATCTGAATGCTCCTGACCTCTCTCAAGAGCCTGAATCATACGAGCTACTCTACGAATCTTCTGGCTACTTCGATGCAGATAACATGACTGGGATTGCCACGGTAGCTATATACGTTAATACAAGTTTACCATGCATGATTGCTTTCAAGTTTGAAACTGGAACGGTCTTCCTCTCAAGTCCACATCCCGAGTATGAAGAGGGCAGTGATAGGGATGGAACAGATGTGTATGACTCAATGCAAGACCCTGACTCTGAATGGGACTTCATGCTGAGGATCTGCAAGTGGCTTGTTGATCAATCGTGATGGAGCAAATACGAAACACAATGGTTTCACTCAATAACCAAGAAATGTGGTCAGAAACAGTGGCTCGTGCATTACATAAAGTTGTAAAGGTCTGTTCACTGTGACGAACGTCTTTATCCTTTGTAGGGCAATTTCATTAGTGCTTCTTTTACTCAACGTTTATTTCAGTAATTACACATACGTTTGATAGAACTGTTTTGAAAGAAACACAATCAAAAGCAGATGATCGAAGTGTGGCTTCACGCAGACAAAGAACTGGAAAGATTACTCTAGTTATTGGTGTGTTTATCGTTTTATCACTCGTTATTCTCGGGGTATGCGTATCTCTAGTAACCGCATATACTGGCGCAGCAGGCATGAATCAAGCGTATCTCGATATCGCAGTACCCGGCATTGTAATCGGCCTTCTATTGATGATGGTAGGACTTGCTGCTGTGTTGTTGCCCGAAGGTCTTTCCAAAGATGGACTTTGGGTTATAAAGGTTGGACCATACGTAAGATGATTGCAGAATTTTTGGTTGAGTTTCTACCTAAATACAACGGACTGTGCAGATTCAAGAAGTGCTTTAATGATTCGTAAGACCTTACTCTTCAGAAATTTAGTGGACAACGTTCCAAAGAACATAGGACTCTACTGCGTAGGCATCTTGTTTCTTGTCATCTCTGGATACTCATTCGAAACGGTCAAGATGGTTTTGGGTTTGATTGCGTTCCTCATTTCCTATTCATCAGTCTATGTGTTCAATGATATATTCGATATCTCAGAAGATGGAGGGTTGCCTGCAAAATGCAAGAGAAAACCATTGGTTCAGGGTTCAGTTGAGAAGTCCGAGGCCGCTACAATCTCTCTAGTTCTTCTAATCGTGGGCCTTTCGCTCTCTCTCCTCCAGAACTTGATATTCTTTGGAATCTTGTCCTTTCTGATTATCCTAAATGTTCTCTACTCAATTCCATTAGTCACTTTTCCAAAAAGCCCATCAGCTCAGTATGAAACTGATCAACAGAATAACAGACTTGAAATCATACGCCCTACAAGTTTCAAGCATACAATCGCAGGCTTGCCACTTGTTTTTGCCATGCAATTTCTGAAGATACTTCTTCCTTGGACAATCACACCACAGCTTATTCATTTCCCATTTCTCTTTGCAGTGGGATTTTCACTCACATATGTGGTTCTTTTCAAAGGTTACAAGATGAATCGGACAATAGGTGGGTCTGTAATTAGTGAGCCGCTGTTATTCAGTGCTTCAGTAATCTTCTTCTTTCTCTCGATGCTGGTGCATCCAGAGCCAATAATACAGGCATCGATTTTCCTCTACCTTCTTACAGGTGTGGTATTCTTCAGGAAGCATCATCTAGTAGATAAGACAGTCATAATCTTAAGTCCGGTCTATATCATAGTGGGAGTTCTTACTCTGTTTTGGCTGATATTATACATCTAGGGGTGCTCAGAGTGTTTTGGGGTAGTTAGGTCAGAACCAGCTCATAGAACTCCATATCAAGACCCCAGAAGTGTTTTCTCATATATCCACATTTAGTGAAACCATATCTCTCATACAGAGAAATTGCTTCCTTCATGAATGGGGCCGTATCAAGCCAGACTTTCATCATTCCATTTTCTTTGGTGAACTCAATTGCTCTTTCGGTAAGACTAGCGCCAATGCCCTCACCTCTGTGAGCTTTGTCTACAGCCATATGGGTGAGCTGGCAAGTTCCATGCATGAGCCTGCACCCCACAACGCCAGCTATGCTGTCCTTTAGGACAGCGACGAAGTAGGTTTCCTGCTTCATCCATTGCCTCATTAAATCCTCAGATGGCTGTCGGGATTCTTTCAGTTCCTTTGGAAATTGAGTGTCGTATTCATCCCAGACACGTTTGTACAGTGCTGAGATCTGCTCCGCGTCTGAAATGACGGCTTTTCTTACCGAATGGGGCTTTTGTGAGTTCATACCCTCGTGCAGGCTCATGTTATGCACCTATTCTTCCTTCAAGTAGAATTTTACTATGAAGTCATATGACCACCATTTCACCTGGGATCCTACCGAAAGCTTGTACCTCTCTTATATGAGATGCTCCGACAAGAAAGCGAGTTAGCCGCTCAACACCTAATCCCGCCCCAGCACTTGGAACAAATCCTTTCCGCGCAAAATCCAGGTATGGCTTGTATTCATCAATGTTGAGACCATCCCGCTTGATTCTCATCAGAATCCTTTCAAAATCCCATTCTCTCTCTCCTCCGCTAAGAGCTTCGCCGAACCCTTCAGGGTATACAAGATCATAGTTGCGGTAGGAGCCAGGCTTCTCCGGGTCTTCTGCATCATAGAACTCTCGTTTGTGATTCAATACCCAGAACGGATCTGTTGCTTCCTGGCTCGCTAGCTTCTCCCAGTCTGTCCCATATTTGTCAAGGAGTTGGTCCGTTGAATAAACCGGGAATTTCCTGGGAATCTTAATCTCTCTATCCCAAAGCGCAAGCTCTTTGCTGCAATCTTCATTTACTCGGCTTATGGTTGCGACAATAGTGTCTTGTACCAAGTCGAACACATCTTCCATAGATGCGCGAGCAAGCTCAAAGTCAACCTGAGAGAACTCGAAGAGATGAATTCCACTATCTCGACTAGCTGGACTCTCCAGTCGCACATTAGGCGACACCGTAAAGAGGTTCTCAACACCGGATGAAACCATTATCTGTTTATGTAGAATCATGCTTTGAGTCAGAACAAGTTTCTGGCCTTGATATTCAATTCTTGGCATGCCAATAATGTGGCTTCCAGGATCAGGTCCTAGAGGGTCAGATGCTGTGCTTAGAATGACCGGCATTATCTCAATGAGGCCTCTCTTGCGGAAGGTTTCTCTTATCGTTTCGAGTGCGATGTTCTGTACTCTTAGTGCTGCGATTAGCTTGTCATTCTTCATATGTCTTTGAAGACAGGGTTGAATTAAAGAGATATTTCTGAAAGAATGGAAATTTCTTCATTTTCTTATTATTGTGATTGGCGAAAATCGCAATTCTTTCCATCTCGGGATGATTAACTCAACCTCTCTTTGTGTTCTTTTTATTTTGGTTTCTTCATTGGATGAGAATCTTTTCCACATTTCTTCTCATGGATTCGGGCCACTTGGGAAAAGCCAGGTATCTGAAGACGTCCTCTGTGCGAGAGTGTGACAGACCCTGATACGTTTCCTGAAGATTATTCTCTTGTAAAACAAACCACCCTTGAATCCAGAATAGAATCAGTCTATACCTAGATGAATCCAACCTAGTTGATGGGGGTCTTACGAATAACTGCTAAAAGCACTCCCAATGTGCATTAAATACTCTACAATACCATCCGATGTTCCGAGAGGTCTGGCTAATGACATCCAATAGTATTCCTTGGAAATCCATCATCGCTCTGAATGTAATCGTCCTAGTTTCTGCATCACTTGCAGTTCTTTTCAGTTATGCAGGAATATTCCCCTTCACCAGTCCCCTTGGGCTCTACCGACTTCTCCCTGGAGATATACTGATTGACTTTGTTTGGCTATACATCATTTCTGTCTTAGTCGGTGGCATTGTATACTTAGCCACGCCTCATCTCTCAGTTCTTCTATGGAAGACTCACCGATTAGTTACTGGTGGGAAGTACAAGTACAGCATCGAAAGGTATGAGGCGGACGTCGCCTATGGAAGCAGCATTCGGTGGCTCATAGTTCCAGCTTTAGCCTCCCTCGGCCTGACATCGGCAATCGTTTCTGACTCATCTATTGCAGATTCGCTATTTGTGACTGAGAGCTTTGATAGCCTCGCACCTTCAGCAATGGCTATTGCAGAGATCATGCCGCTCTTCTTCATACTGCTCCTTGTCGCAAGCTTAATCGGAATTCTCTTCTCACCAGCCTGGCTTCTAGAGGATGCGGGAGTAATCTATGAGCGTGACACCACAGGGAGACGGGTCACCCCTGACGTTCAAGGTG
>JAHQWZ010000123.1 GCA_029856425.1 Candidatus Thorarchaeota archaeon | reverse complement strand
TGACAGAAATCTGACATAAAGAAGCAGTGGAGTCGCTGGGAGTCACCCTTCCAAGAATTGACTCAGCTCAACTTCTGGAAAATCAACTCGATCGTAGCTCTTACCCTGAGTGACCAATGGTTTTGTTACATCAAACCCAATCTTGGTAGTCAGTCTTGTAGCTGTCTCAGCACCAGGGTCTAGAGAGCTTCCTGTTTCTCTCTCTTTGATTACCATGTTTTTATCGCCTTGGAATCGTGTTGCCATCGCCCATTCTCGTTGTAGTTCATCGTAAATGTCAATATCCTCATCATAGACCCATACATGTTTTCCACTGCGATGCCCTTCAAAGGCTCCTTCGATAGCCCTTAAGCCATCATCACTTCTCTTCTTCCTAATCTTAACTGCTATATGAAGCCAACTTGTTCCCCCAGGTGTGATATGTACGTCAACCACATCTACTCCCTTCTCTGCGATTTTCATGAACACTGTTGGTTCACGAGGCATTCCCATGAGTATCTTGTGTTCCAAACAACCAGGGAGGAGTGCCTGCCATATCGCATTTGCTCTATGGGTGATTTTCTTCACCTCAAAGACTGGCTCTGCTCGAATCATGTCAGCAGTTTCTGTGATGTCCACGAAGGGGCCCTCCTCATGTTTCTCATCCCAAAACACCCTTCCCTCAAGCACGTACTCACAGTCTGCTGGTATGAGCAAATCCACTGATTTGGCCTTTGTGACTCTAATTGGTCGAAGCGCATTAGCAATCTCTAGTTCATCTATCCCGATTTCGACTGTGGTTGCTGCAGCAATTAGGACCTCGGGTGTGTTTCCAATACAAAACGCAACATCGACTTCTCCATTTCTCTCCAAGAATCTGTGGAAATCATGATTACGTACAACCCTCGTGACCAATCGATTCTTGTCTATCTGCATGGCTCTGTGAAAGTCAAGGTTTTGCCCATATTCTGGGTCTGATGAAACTACCACTCCCGCGGAGATATACGGTCCACATTCCACCTTATTGTGGGTTAGAATTGGAATTTTGTTAAGATCGACTTCTTTCTCGACAACCTCTTGGCAAGCTGCGTCATCTACCATCTGGGGGATACTACGATTCCCTATAGCCTTCATTAAAGCTGGTATGATATCACTGGTTTCAATCTCGAAGTAATCAGCAATCTGTTCCTTTGTGCAAAAGAGATTCCCTACAACTCGGACATCATTTTCTCTTACGTTGGTGAAGAACACTGGTTTAGGTTCAAGTGCCTTGAGTACGCCTGCAATCTCAAAGTTCTTAGAAATACTCTTTCGCACAGTTGTGAGTTTTTCTCGATTTTCTAGAATCTTCACATAGTCGGCAAGGATCATAAATAGCATCTCGTTGCAGATTTGATTGCGAATTACAGAAATGATATTCTTGGTAAGGGTTTCTGTAGGCTGGACCGGAAAAGGATGGCGCCGCCGGCCAGTTCCAATCTGAGGGCTAGCAACGAATATCTGTTCAATCGAGATACCATACAGAATGGTACGAATCCTGTGCACTCCAGCCCTTTTTATACCAAATTACTGTTAAGCATGGCATCAGGAGCACTTCCATCAATGAAAACCACCCATGCTCGATTGGCATCTTCCATTCTGCTATTTGCAATTGTTGCATTCTCTGTAGTTTCTATTCTACCCTTGGATTATGTGTTTGTTGGAGATGGATTTAGTCCTTTCAATACATGGAGCCCAACACAGACTGCCTATTTCGCCATTGCTGGACTCATTTCAATATCCATGTTGATTCTATATATCATACAAGAGCGGGAAATCTCTCCTAGAGGAATGATTCATATCCCTCCAATCATGGGACTCTCCTTTCTCATTCTCTTCTCAATTGATTCTCGTCAAGTACTGCATTACTTGCCCTATCTTCAAGTTTTCCTCTTTGACGACTTTGGGAGTCTGTTCCTCTTTGGAGGTCTTCTTGGTACTTATCTTGCATACCTCGTGTCCATCAATTCTCGCAAGAATGAGGACATCCAAGACTTCTATCTCAAGTTCGCTACCCGTTCAGTTCTGGTTGTGTTCCTTGGTCCAGTTCTTTTAGGCACAGCGTTCTTCTTTGGTATCTCTCTATGTATGTTTCTTGGTCTGCCAGTCTTTCCATTCTATGGCGAAGGAATCATCGGATCTGTCCTTGTCGTATCAGTCTTACTGAGCATGTATGTCACAGCTAGAATTCTCTATTTCCTAGAAGACTACAATCTGACTCCTCTCAAATCAATCAAGCTCGAACAGGTTTTCAGAGTGGCCTTCGAGTTCATTGTTGCCTACCTATGCACTACCGCGGGATTTTCATTAATAGGGGGCCTAGTCACAGATGGTATTCCAATACCAGAGATAGTCCCTTTCAGTCTAATAGTTCTCGGATTCTATGCAGTCATCCCATTCAGTATCTTACTCACACATCATAAGATCCTTCCAAACCCCTCTCCTACTAATGAGGCTGAGAATTAGAGAGTTCAAACCTTTAGATACGAAATGCAAAGTGGAGCCGCAGGGATTCACTCAGTCTTCAGCGGGATAACCTCTCCAACTTTTCGATACTCACGGGACCAATACATCAAAGCACTATCACGCTTATAGTTCTGGTCAATATGTGCTGCCTTAATCTCGCCAATGAACCACCGATGCGAACCGCCAAAATCAACCTCGTGGACCACTTTACATTCCAGACTTACAGGACATTCTTCTATCAGAAAGCTGTCTATGACCTTCCCCTTCGTTGGAGTCAGTCCTGCCTTTGTGAACTTATTCGCTTCTCTCCCTGAAATACTACCGCATACACGCACTGCTTCTAGCTGGTCTGCTCTTGGAATATTGATTCCATACTCTCTTTTACTAGAAATCAATTCAAAGGTCAGTCTTTTCGGAACTATACCCACCATGACACACGGAGGTTTGAAAGAATAGAAGCTGAATGCAGCTGCAGTCATGATGTTCCTATCTACTGTGACCAATACAATTGGAAACCCCGGGATAGACATCATTCCATGAGTTGGGTTCTCCTCCTTCTTCATGAACAATCAATCCTAACGATTGTAATAGGATGAATGAGGACTAAGAATCTAGCGAAGTATGAGAATAGATGGCGCCGCCGGTAGCAGGTGTGGTGACATAGTCAAATAACTAATAATCCCGAAAAGACCCTAAAATTCATGAGCTAGAGATTTGCTTTTGGTATTGAGTTGCTAAGCGATGATAAAGGATTTCGAAGGGAAAGTCGCTGTTGTGACAGGTGCAACATCTGGTATTGGGCGGTCACTTGCTACTGCTTTTGCTAATCGTGGAATGAAAGTCATCTTAGCAGATATCAATAAAGAAGCCCTCGAAGAGGTAGCCCAAGAACTAGGTAAGATCAGTAATGAAGTCCTGCTGAAGGTAACTGATGTAAGTGACCGTAATCAGGTTGCAGAATTAGCAGACTTTTCCTATGACACTTTTGAGAGTGTAAATATCCTCTGTAATAATGCTGGGGTTTGCCATTCTGCACCAATACGTCTTCTATCACTAGAAGACTGGGATTGGGTCCTTGGTGTGAATTTCTATGGTGTTCTCTATGGAGTTCATTTCTTCCTTAATCGGATGTTAGAAAGCGACAATCCATGTCATATTGTGAACACTTTCTCTGATTTTGGTCTAGGTGCTGGAAGTCTAGCTCCATATTCAATCACAAAACATGCAATTATTGCTCTAAGTGAAAGTCTGTACGGAGAACTATCCAAAACCAATGTGGGTGTTTCTGTACTCTGTCCAGGTTGGGTAAAGACTGATCTTCTTAAGAACACGGAACACCTTGGTCAGCAACGTTCAGGAGTTTTGGAATTAACATCAGAAATCTTTGAATCATTGAATCTTTCCAAGGAGGGGATTGAAAACGAATTTAGAACTGGTGTAGAACCAGATTTCATAGCTGAAAAAGTAATCAAAGCAATAGAAGAAGACATCTTTTACATTATTACTCCCTCAGAAATCATTCAGTCTGCTAAAGCCCGTATTGATTTGATGAACGAAAACACCGCTCGATTAGATAGAAGCTAAAGAAAGTGGTTTGAAGAAGTGGCGCCGCCGGGAGCTGCTGCAAACCCTTATTGAGACAAAAAGAGAGATTCAATTGAGGGAGAAGAGGCGGTCTCTTGACGCAGCGAAGTGACATTCAAAGTAGCTATTGCGACTGGTGCGGAAAACCACGCGACCAGTGGACGAATAGACTACGCTACTGGGGGCTGAGGAAACACTATTGTTCAGCTAGGTGTTACGCAGCCGGTGAGTACCAAACGAACCTCTATCTTGCTCTCTGCACTATCCCCGTTCTGGGTCTTGCAACTGCAATCCTCTCATTTCAGCTATTATCCAATCCATCCGAGTTTTATGTTGGTGTGGTTCTGCTTAGCGTTGCCATATTCTTTGCATATTCATCCGTCTGTATTTGCATACCTATGATTGGTCGGGCTGGACGGGTCATTGAATGATGAGGGTGATGAAATCTCCTACCTCGATGGACTGAAGTATGTCATTGCCTCTAACCTATCAGCCCCACTGAGCTTTCTTGGAAGCACTGAAACTTCGGGCATTTCGTTTTCTCCGTTCCATGATCCAAGCAACTTCAGCATCCAGAAATGGACGGACATCCTTGTATTTTGTACGCTTGAGAACATGTCCAGCAATGCCTGCGGTGCAAAAGAGGAACGGAATGAAACCTGGGAATAACCAAATCAAGCCCCACATTGGATTTGCTCCGAGGGTGTTCAGTGTGACCCAGAGCCATGTAAATAAGGTCGCACCTAGATATGCCTGCAGCAGGATTGCGACCTTGATAGCTTTCTTGCAACTGAAGTATGCTGCTTCTCGATCTTCAGTAATCTCATAGATTCCATCAAGTCGGGGTTTGATGACATTGGCTAGTAATAATCGCGCAGACTCCATGGATGTTGTGAGGCTATAGAAAACTCCAATGATGATGATGAACACGGGTATTACCAAGCCCGGAGTCAGTATCCAGTCCTCAATAGGAACCAATAGGAATTCAACTATCAACACACTGAGTCCGACCAGTATGTGCAGATTTCGGACTCGCTTTTCCATCTCACCAGAGACGAGGTAATGCTCGTCATCATAAGATGCATTTTTTGACAATTACGACCTTCCCATTTTCAGTACAGCCAGGAAGCATGGAGTACTGCAATATGCATTTTGGTAGTTGTGGTTATCAGGGCATATGCACACAGAGTGGGTCACCATAACAAAGACAGCTCGACGTGAATAGGTCAATAGAAGATGTGGCGCCGCCGGGAGCAGGCTATAGGGTGATATCTCTCAGTACTAACAGCAATGTTAATATTGAAACCCGCGACCTCAGCCAACTCAGCCACCGTGGCTCAGTAGGTAGGGACTATTTCTATCGAAGTGGTCTGCCTAAAGCGACAGCCTGTTATCTTTCAGCCAACAGGTTGAGAGCCAGACAGTTGTTGGTCGGAGGTTCGAGACTCCCCTTGACTACCAAGGCTGGAGCGAGCTCCCTCCCGGTGGCGCCACTACTCTTTCTTATTTTATCTATGAAGCTACCAATCCCTAAGCGGTCTTTTATCCATCCAATTCTCAGCAGTTTTCCTTAGCCACCTTTCCACAACCTGTTTCTTCCTGATGTCGTTTGGAGGACATTCCATAGCCCATCTAATTGTGTCATCTTTAGAGGATGTGGCAGCGACCCAACTGACCGATACTCTACCAGTTCTAGGATAATAAGACACATGTTGGGGATTTACAGTAATCTCAAAACCCAGACTTTCAGCTAATCTTGTTTCATCATTGATTAAATGATTAGTAGACTCATTTACTACTTTGAGAAGGCTCTTTGTTGCTTTCGAAATGTCAGAATTATCATCGTACTGCAAATCCTCAAGGTGTCGAATAGTGAGAATTGATTTAGGAACCAAACCCTTTAGCTTCTTTCCTTCTTCCTTTACTACCTCAACCTCTGCAAGCCCAATCTCAGACTCAAACTCATACTTCTCCCTTTGCTTATCCACATAGATAGCATGACTACGAAACC
>JAHQWZ010000122.1 GCA_029856425.1 Candidatus Thorarchaeota archaeon | reverse complement strand
CTTCTTCTCTTGCTCTTAAGGATCTCTTGGCTAGATTCCTTAGTCAAATTCTTTAAGCTGGTTCAATCCACATTGAGCCAAGAAAGGCAGGTAGACCTAATGAAGAATGTACTACTCGTTTATGACTCCAAGTTTGGAAACACAAAAAGACTTGCTGAAGAGATTGCTGCAGGCATCCAAGAAGCCGGTGAGATACAATGCAAGGTCGAGAACATAAAGGACCTGGACAAGGACGAAACAGCTCCCTTTGATGCAGTCCTATTCGGAGGACCAGTGCACGCATTTCGAGCAACTCGCGGCATTACTGGCGCAATAAAGAAAGCAGCCAAGGATGGCTTGAAAGGAAAGCTTGTCACCACTTTTGAGACCTATATGGGGAATCACAATGGAAAGGCATTGAGAAAAATGGAGGAGCTCTTGATGAAGAAGGCTCCAGGAGCACGACTCATAACGCCTGGGTTCTCCGCACTTGTTGATGGTTTCGAGGGCCCTCTTAATGCAGAAGATGCAGTGAAAGGGAAAGAATTTGGCAAAACGATAGGGCATGAATTGCTCAAATAGCTATTTTCAAGCTAGTATTCATATCAGAGCTAAGCATAGGTCCCTGTGACAATCTCTGGAGGAACAAGACCTGAATCATGGAGCTATCTTGAGGTTTTTTCGGGAGGACCACAGGAAACTCAAGCAGACTTTAGCGAAACTCACCGAATCCCAGATTGTTAATGAAATAATAATGGGGGACTGGTCCGTTAAGGATGTAATTGCTCATATTTCCGCATGGAACTTGGAAATTATGAGGTCCATAGATGAGGTCCTTCAAAGGAAGGCCCCATGGTATCTTAATAAAGGTGAAACAGCGTTCAACATAGCTGAGGTTGAGAAGAGACGTGATTGGTCCCTCCAGGAAGTCCTAGACGAATGGGAAAGCTCATTTGACTCCCTCACACATAGAATTGAAGAAATCACAGCAGAAGAATGGAATATCGACACCGGACTCAGCTGGGCAGATGGTTCTGCTGTGACCATGGCATCTCTTTTTGGCTATAGATATAGAGGCGAGGGCCATGAGGGCGGCCATGCCCTTCAGATCAGGGAGTACTATAACCTCTAGAGTTTGAAGCACTGCCTTGCAACAGAAACATAACCCTTCCAGTTCGCTATGAAATCCCTAAGAGTAGCGTAACCATAGGTCACCATTGTATCGAGCTCATGCTCTACTCCCCACAGGATGTAGATGAATGGCTGTCTTCCCAGCCTGAATAAGACCCTTTTGCCAAGACGGGAATCGATTTTGCCGGTGTATGAATGCAGTAAACTTGTGAGAAATTCAGCGCCCTCACTCAGGAAAATGAAATCCGCAGCAGGATCATATACCCGGCACTCTTCAAAGTCAATTATACCGGTGATAGTGAATGTTGCCGGGTTGACAAGGATGTTTGAAGTATCAAAATCCCCGTGAATCAGAACGGGCTCAAACCCAAAGTTCTCCTCAGAGTCCAGGAAATCATTGAATAAGGCCTCTGTCCAATCTTTCTCGGACTTGGATAGGTCTGGGAAGACAATATCTTGGACTCGAGTTAAGACTCCGCGATACTCTGTCCGGCTCTCTTCTGGTCGGTATGAACCATCCTCACCTATTCCCACATCGCTCCTATCTATTGCATGAAGTTGGCTGAGAAACCCACCCACCTGTTTGCCGAGGAATTGTTGTTGCTCAACTGTTGTTGATTCGTAATGTCTTGACAATGAAACGCCTGGAATCATCTGATAACCCATGAAGGGAGTGTTGGACCTCGTATTTACAAACTCAGGTGTAGGAATTGAATAGGTGAGATGATTTCGAAGTTTCTCCAGGAGTGATGCTTCTCTACGAACAAGCCTCTGTTGTTCATCAATAGGAAGAATTCCACTTGGAAATCTGAACAGATACTTCTCCTCAATCAAGTAGACATTATATGTACCATGATAGTGGAATTTGATTCTCGGTTTCAGAATATGAGGAAAGCATGCCTTAACGGCATCTTGAACGACAGATTCCTCTATATCAGGAGGATTGGCTTCTTCGAACATCAAGAGTGCAAATCACCCAGCTGATGTAAGTGTTTAGCTGGAGCTCTCTTCTTCGGAGAACATTCGATTATGATTAGACACAGATGCTTTAATTATAGTCCTGCATGCATCAGGATTTCTTATGCCATTCTAAAAACCGATGCCACTCCTCCTGAATGCGACTACACTCATTGTCTTGATCAAGAGCAAAGCGACGCATTATTCGGGTTACCTCAGCCTGGATATGGGGCTCCAAAGAGCTTCTTTCAGAACTATAGATTCGCTTTGTGATGTTGTCCTCACAATCCGTCATAGCTCTGAGAAGATCAAGTGCGTGCTCCATCTTTGACTCAGGGATTACAATCTTATATTCGGCTAGGCCTTCGATTACTTTTCTCCATCTAACTTCAGGAGTTTCAGCTACTTCCGCTGGAGTAGGTACACGTGTGATTCCTCTGGAAACTCCAAGCTGGTACTCCTTTGCTGTAGCTTGATAATACCTCTGGACAATTCCAGTCCTGGTCTTCTCAGTACGTACCTGTACAACCAGTTTGGCATTCTTCAACCTATCAAGATGATGGAGTATAGTTCCAGGCTTTCTCTTTAGCGTATCAGCGATCTGCTTGACAGTCATTGGCTCCTGACCCAAAAGGCGCATTATCTCTGCACGAAGTGGGTCGAGTAGAAGTTTGATTTTCTTCTTGTCGGAGAGAACTTCAACATCCTTTATTGGCGCGGCTTTTCTAGGACTCAATTGTTTGCCCCCCATTTCTCAGATTCATCAATACTCTCGTCAGTTACGGGGATTTCGTCTTCTTCACTTCCTAGTAGGAGATACACTCTACTCTGAGCAATGGCCAGAGCAGGAATTACTATGAACAGGATGAATAGCCCTGCGACTGCGGGGTAGAAACCTAAGCTATGCACCCCAAGAATCCAGTACAGCTGATATGGCCAGATTAATGGAGCAATGAGACCAAAGATTAGCAACAGGAAGAAGATCCAAATGGAGAAGATTCGGTCAAGGTATTTCACTCCCATCTTCAGGGATCTTCCAATTGCTTGCCTTACGGTAAGCCCATCTATGATGGCCGGGAACATCATGGTCAAAAGTCCAGAACTGACTACAAACCAGATTACTGCGACTGCAATCAGCAGTGCTTCATCAGTCCCACTGATGTTACCACCTAGAGCGTTGAATGCATATGCATAGAGAGCAGCAAGCGGAACGATTGTCGTAAGGAATATGACGACGCCGCCTCCAGCCAGAGGGAAGAATCGTCGACTATACCAAGTGAATACACCTTCAGCAGTTGTTCCTTCACTTTCAATAATCTCCCTAGCCATTCCATAAAGAGCTCCAATTGCTACAAAGATTGGGAGCACTAATGGAACTAGGAAAAGGACAACAAGGCCTAGACTCGTCGGCGAAGGCCAGTTTGCGAAAGCCTCAATGATCCCCACGAATATATCTATGAAAGCCCAGATTCCACCTGGGGACAAGAAGATGACTGTAACAACGAATATGAGCAGCATGATAGCTACAAGTATCGCAGTCACTATCAAGACGCCAAGCATTCCCAAGAAAAAGGAAAGCACATTCTTAATGGCGAACTTGAAGCTGACTGAGATGTCTTCAACAAATGCACCTAATCCAGACTTACTCCGTTTCATTCTATCTTCACCTTACTTGACAGGTGCTCCATCAGCCATGTTTGTGGAGTTTCCTGCCTTGCGAAATATGTTATCTTTCTAATCCCAATCATTTGATTCACACAACTAATATTGAAAGAGCAAGTCCTATCCAGTAACTCATAGTGATGTACGTTATGAACCACCTTCTTGACTCAATGTCAGCATAATGTACTTCCCAGAGCTTCCATCCAAGCACAATGAATAATGCAAACATGCCCAAGAGGATTGGGATGCCATAGATTATAGCATCGATGAGGTTTGGAATCATCTCACCTGTCACCGATATAATACCATACTGAAATGATGCGTTTCCAAAGATTAGAGCCCATGCATGTGCGAAGCAGGCGAATACAGTCTTGGTGAAAATCGCCATGCCCGAAATGAGGAAGAATATGGAGGGCATGAATGAATGGCGAATTGTCTTGCTGGCCAGCGGTGCTAGGAAGACAGATCCGACTCCTAATGAGAGCAGTAGCAATGCAGTGATTGTTGTTTCTAGGAAGTAGGGATTGTCTGTAATTGCGGCAGTGAAGAAGATCCAGTTCCAAGTTTCGTGATAAATTCCCAAGTTTGATGGCGCAGGAAGACTTCCATACCACGGCATCGCACCAATCCAACCAGCATTGAATGGACTCTGGAAAACAATACTTGTTACTATCCTCATATCTCCCGTACTGCCTTGAGTTACCGGGAGAAAGACGTCTAGCATGACCTCGTAGAACTCGCTAAGTATGAAACTAATGAGAAAGAGTGCAATCGCAAGGTATAGGAAAAAGAGTCTTACTTTGAGACCCCTCCACAATTTTGCGTTCCTGCGATTGGCATCATTTCCTGATTCTTCAGATAAGAGTGATCCAATTCTTGGCGGACTAACAAGGTATGAGAGATATCTCCGTAACCTACTTCCAGATCCGTTACTCAGCCAAGGTATGATAAGGATGAAGATGCAAATGGTGACAATAGGCAGAGCTATTGCTATGATAGTTGCCTGGAACATAGATAGCTCCAGTATACCAATCAATTCTATTGAACCTCCTGAATCTGAGTCTGACCCCAAAACCATTTCTTGGTTCTAATTTTGAAGTAGACTACTGCTATTAGCAGTGGTAGTGGTAGAATGAAAAGAGTCACCACTGTGATTGTATTTGCAGCAGCTATGGATTGGGGTGTCTCATTTATCGCCGCTGGAATAATATAGTCAAAAAGAATTGCAGGCTGAGGATAAGGCTCGTACGGTGTAACGCTTGAAGTGAATACTACAACCATGTCTAGGTCCGGGATTACAAAGATGTATTGTCCTGCAAAGCCCACAGCTGTGTAGACATTTACTGTGTCTGTGGGGTAAGTCCACCACTGATAGGAATACCCGCTATAATCATTGAACCTATGCTGTGTAGTGGCGGATTGCTGAACCCATTCAGATGGAACAATCTGCTCTCCGTCCCAGGTTCCATTGTTTAGATAGAGGTACCCGAATTTCGCCATGTCACGAGGAACCATTTCTGCGCCTCCATGACCCCAGTTACGACCTTGGCTATCCCAGGGCCATATGATGCTCGAGGAGGAGATGCCAAGTGGAGTGAACATCTTTTCAGTGGCGTATGCAAAGAGTGATGTTCCTGTGGACTCGGCAACAATAGCTCCCAATAGGTGAGAACCACCCGAGTTGTAAGTCCATACCTCCCCTGGATCATACGCCATTGGTAGGTCAAGGATGTGCTGAACGCTATCACTTGCAGCCCAAACTTGGTTGAGGCTATTCAAATGCGATTCGTAAGGTTCAGTCCATTCGTCCCATTGTAAACCAGACGTCATAGTGAGAAGGTGTTCGAGGGTGATGGCCTGTTTTCGTCCATCAAGATTGGCAATAGTTCGGTTTGGGAGAAGGTCAACCAATTTACTGTCTATGCTTTCAATATACCCCTCGTGGAGTGCAATTCCTACCAATGCGGAAGTATAGCTCTTCGTGCATGAGTGAATGATATGTCGGGATTCATTGTCATAGGTTGCACTGGGATACTCCTCAAAGACCAAATGTCCATTTCGAACAATCAGCAGTGAGTCAATACGGACCTCATGCTCACGAATACGGTCCATCATGTTGTTCAACAGCTCCGTGTCCATTCCTTGTTCCGTGGGAGCAGAAGTACTCCAGCCGTCGGTTGGCCATTCAGGTTCAATTTGTGCTGACGGAACTCCGGCAGAAGAAGCGGCGGAGGAAGTAGGGAGATACACCGGAGCCGTCAGCACTGGCCCCAATAAGATTGCGACGACAATGAGATAGAGAGGAGCCTTGAACATGTCTATCACTTTGTGAATGGGATTTTTCCATCAGTTGCATTGGGCG
>JAHQWZ010000121.1 GCA_029856425.1 Candidatus Thorarchaeota archaeon | reverse complement strand
TGGAGCATCTCTCTTTGCGCCTTTTGCCATCTTGCATGCTGCCAAAATTGCATCTTCTGCAAGATCCTTCTTTATCCGGTCAAATGATGCAAATCCCATGTTGCCGTCTAGAAGAACTCTCACGCCAATTCCACTTGATGGTACCATGCCTCCTGAGATTGGCGCAGCGTTGCGAAATGCTAAGCTTCTCACTCGGTCCTCGACATATCTAGCTTCAACATAAGATGCACCCTGGCTCTCTCCAAACTCAACACAATGGTCTGCAAGGTCTCTGCCATCTTTCAAAATCATAACCTCGTACGGCATCAATTAGCGGGTAAATAAAGACTCCCGATTGAGAAACATCTTCATATGTCAGCGTGTGATGGAGCAATTGAAGCTTAGCGACTATCAATGATTGGTGTATCCTGTGACTAAGAGAAAGCGACAATCATCTGTCAAGATTCGCCCATTGCTTGAGAAGTACGGAATACTTCCAGACAGAGAATATGGTCAGAATTTCATCACAGACCGCAATCTGATTAACAGAGAGGTTTCTCTAGCCGAAGTGAGGAAGAAAGATATCGTGCTTGAGATTGGACCAGGCATAGGGATATTGACCGAGGCCCTGGCGCGTAAAGCAAAGCGAGTCATTGCCATTGAAAAGGATGCACAATTCAGAGATATTCTAGCCGACCTTCAGAAGCGTTCGCCCAATTTGGAAATCGTTTTCGATGATGCAGTGACCGCAGAATTTCCAAAATTCAACAAGGTCGTATCAAACCTTCCTTTCAAGGTCGCTCTTCCTATCATCTTCAAGCTCATGAATTATGACTTCGATCTGGCCATTCTAATATGCCAAGAGCGACTTACAAGGCGAATCGCTGCCAAACCAGGCGAAGCCATGTACAGTCGTCTTAGTGTACAAGTTGCCAGGAGAACAGAGGCCAGACTTCTTCACACAATATCCAAAACGAAGTTCTATCCCTCACCTGACGTGAATGCAGCTCTCCTGAGACTTGAAAGGATACCACCAATGTTCGAGGTGCCATCAGAGGATTTCTTCAGAGAGGTATTGAAGTACTCCTTCGCATTCAGAGAGAAGTCAGTTAGCAGAGCACTGAACACACTGAAGGCATTCTCGATATCGAAGAGCGAGATGATGCGTGCTAGACGTCTTATTGGTGAAGGTATTGTTCGGAAACAGGTCTTTTACGTTACACCTCCTGAATTTGGGAGGATCACTCGGATTCTATGGGACGAATTTGGCGATATAACCCGAAGGTTCTACAAGTACTATGAAAAGATGAATCTCTATCAAAGAGAGTCTGAGGGATTATAGTTCTGTGTTCCTTTAATAGACTCGCATAGTGAATAAGATACAACAATCATTCATAACAATTTGAATAATATTTGCTTTCTAGAGGTGAGGGTGTGCAATGAAGCACATCAACAGCAAAATCATACTAGGGATAGCAATCACGTTTACGTTCATGTTGGGGTCTTTAGTTGCTCCAGTATCAGCGCTTCAGACGCAGATTGCTATCGAGAAACATAATCAGGCTTTCCCGGCAGGAGCCAACAATCATACGTATCTGTATCTTGAGCCAGATCCCCTTGATCGGGTGTCTCGTTCCATATTTCATCTGAATGAGGACATTGATTTCTATAGGTACTCGTATGATAATACAGGTTGGTCGCGGAACCATTTTCTTGGTAGTGAACCTGCAAACGCACCATTCGACTGGATGAACTTTCAGGGATTCAGTACAGGCATCTACGGAAATCCAACATGGCTCCCGAATTTCTACGACTTCATTGCTGCTGATGGTAGTGGGGTAGTTGTCAATACTACGATGGAAACAAGAACATTCTCACTAGCTTTCGGCCAACATACTCCCGTGATGGTTGAACGAGATTCAGTCTACTTCGGGACACTTCCAATTGCAGGTCAGGAGTTTGTCCATCTTACAATAGACTGCAGACAAGACGATGTTTCTTGGTTTGTACAGGTCGTGGATCCTGAAGGCCGTTTCATATACGAAACGGGAGGGACTGACGGTGATATCATAGTTATTCCATTCAATCCTTCGATTGATGGAACCTATCTTGTGATACTGGAAGCAACCCCTGCGGGAACTATCAATACGCTCTTTGATATCCTCCCAGAGGCTATATCCCCTGAGCGAATCGGATTAGGTGAGGTTGTCACAGGGAAATTGCCAACTGGTGAGATGGTCATCGAAGATGAGACTGGCAGCTTGGTTCACAAGGAGCTAGCTCCAACAGTTCATACATACAAGGTCTGGTCCCAAGATAGCCTTGCATCGGTATCCTATGCATTCAATTATCCCGAGATGTTCATTGGCATAACTCAGCCGCCAGCCATTTTCTTTACAAGTGATGCGTTTGAGTATGGATATGATGGTGGCTCACGTTATATCGACACTATTGGTACTCCAACCTCTGGTGTATACAACTACATTGGCGATACACATTACATCACAGTAATGGGCGGGGACAACATTGAGTATACACTCTATCATCAGGCTCTTGACGAGATGCCTCTACCTGTAAATAGAGAGTTCCAAATAGAGAACTACTTTACCATAGACGACACTAGGGCCTATCGAATGACCTTGGAAGAGGATTCTCTGTTGAGAGTGAACTCCACAGCCGCTGGAGGCGATTTTGAAATCAGTACAACTGTGGAATTTGAAGACGGATTCCGTGTTGAACGTAGCATCAACGATGGAGCCACTCTCGCGAGTGCCACGGATTACTATATGCCTGCAGGTGACTATCTGGTTGAGATTGTAGTTGGAAGTGGCGTGAACGAATGGATTGAATTCAATCTGGGCCCCATTACAACCAATACTACATCTGAGATAGTTCGCATGGGCGGATTCTATGTTCCGACAAGTGTCTTCCAGGCGTACAATCTTTCACTCTATCTGGGTAATCACGACAATGTCACTGTTTCACTTGAAATAACAGTGAGGGATATGTCTGACTTTGGTGTAGCTAATTTGAATGTTGACTTGGCTAACTGGTGGGATGGGTCATCACTGATGACTAATCCTTCAGATCCAAACAACGTCACATATATGCTGAGTTCGAGAATTTGGCATGATGGTTATGCATTTGTGGGAATTTGCGCACATTATGTAGCAAATAACACCCTAGGAGCAACAAACCACTACGAAGACTATCCTGTGGATCTCACAATTGAGTGGGTGAATAGATTAGGCGACATCTATTGGGACACTACGTCAATGGATGTCACTACCACAGCTGACTCAAATAACTTCACGCTACCATGGATCGGTGACACTGTAGAATGGTATGGCATAGACCTAAACACCACTATAGGAACTTGGTATAACGTATCAATCCTAAGTGCAGATATCTCCAACTTCGAAGCAACTCTCTTCAGTGAAGTAGATAGCCGAACACATGATACTGCTTGGACCGACTTGGATGCTGCACTGACAGGAGTATTGCCCGACATATCGTTCCAATTCGGAGCCATATCCGAAACAAGCCATCTACGAATCTACGCTGAAAGGAGCGGATCGGATGGGTTCCTTTGGATCCAGATTACACCCATGGAAACACATCAGCTAGAGTTTCCAGAGATATCTCCTGTGGGACCTGACATTCTCGCGATCTTGGGTGGTATTGCTTTGCCTGCTGCATTGGGCGTTGGCATCATCATAGTCGTCTACGTTGTATATGTAAAGAAGTTCAAAGAGTAAGTTTGGATGACAACCAATTTAGAATAAACAAAAGGGCAAGGGTCCTCAATCCCTTGCCACATCTCTCTTTTTCTGCAATTTCTCTAGAACTGAGATAATGCACCCTTCATCCGGACATATCTCTCCGTGTATCTGAACATGAGCACCCCTAGTACCAGAAAGACCACATCTAGTACAATGAGGGCCCCAACCGCATTCAGCACTAGAGAAGACCCAATTCCTTCCATGAGGAATCCACGAAAGCCCTCTACACTCCATGTCAATGGCGAAGCCACTGATATGTACTGGAGGGCAGGCGGAAGGACCGCAATAGGGTAAGACATTGGTGCTACTAGGAATAGGACACTTGATAGTAGCTCTACCACCATCCAAGCTTGTTTAGCCAGCAAGATGACACATACGATGGTGAAGACCAGCCCCTGCATCGCTATAATTGAAAGAGCCACTACTCCCAAAGCAGGGAGGATGCCCCAAATATTGAGCTGAACGCCGAAGATCAGCACTGATCCACAAAGTTGCAGAATAACTCCAAGACCTCCATGCTGAAGGTTATGAAGTGTGGAACCCCAGACAAGGGTTCCTTTACCCATTGGTGTAGTCATCAGTGTTTCAAGAGTTCCAACATTCTGCTCTCTACGCAGAGCGAACCCCGTACCCCACATCATACTGATGGAGAGACCTGCGTACGCACTACCTATTGCGACATAGCTCAACCAATCTCCAGTGCCTACCAGTCCCTCAAGATATGTTGACTCCTCACCGCCACTCACAGCTGTTCCTGTGATGAGCAGAGGTATGAACCAGAGAATAGGCATCACTATGAACCAAAGCACGCTCAGTGGATAGCTGAATTCGACTTTCCATTGCTTGATAGCGAGGGCATTTGCAGCTCTGAGCTCCGCTCGGAAACCTTCTCTCTTCCACATCCTTTCGAAGATGGCTGATCTCTTGATTTCTGTCATTTCAGAAACCTCCCATATGTCCTCGCTCTCTTGACCATCTCACAGCATACCTGAATGATCCCAATCCTATTGTCCAGAATAGGATCGCAATGAGTCCAAGTCCACAGAGAGCTGTTAGAAAGCTTACCACATTCATGATTCCAGTAATGGCAAGCTCTCGAATTGTCACTATTGCCAGAGTTGTGGGGATTAGATATGCGGCAAATCTCACTGGGCTTGGCAGAGCTGCTAGTGGATACTGAACTGGTGATATCATCCATGTCACTTCTGAAACCAGTTCTGTGAGCACACTTGGATCCTTGAACACGATGATCAGGCCCGCGACCATGAATCCGAATCCGTACAGCGCAATGATCATCACAAGCATTATGATGGCAATAGGCAGTATCTGTGTTAATACATAGCGTGATCCGAATATCACTGTGGATATCCCCAGAAGCATACTAGTCTGAAAGACCGCCTGAATACTGTCTGAGAACGCAGCGCCCAGCAATAGACTTACCCTTGGCACTGGAGCCATGAACAGCGGCTCCAATGTTCCGCTGAACTGCTCCCACCTGAAGTTGTTCCCTATGCCCCAGATGCTATTGTCCAAGAACATGATAACAAACCAGCCAATGATGCTGAACGTGATGTAGTTGTCAAATCCAGACAATTCTGTGAAGTATACGCTTGTTTCGGGGCCAGCGATTGCAGTCGCCATGAGGATGAATGGAGCAAACCACACGACTGGCAATATTCCCCAAATCAGAACATTCGCTGGGTATCTGATAGCAAGCCTCAGGTTCTTTTTAGCTATAATGATTGCTGCAGTCCAATCAAAGAAGACTGGTTTGAACTCTGTTAAGTATGAAGAGCCATTAAGGAAGACCTGATCTTCCTTGGAGTCTATCGAGGTATCTGTCAATCATCAATCCTCCTTCCAGTCATCTTCAAGAACACGTCATCAAGTGTTGGCTCTTTCACTTGAAAATGCTCGACTTTCACTCCAGCTGCATCATGTAACATGTTGAGGAGTCTACGGGCCAGCTTGTATCCGTCCTTTGCGGTGACCACTAAGTCTGTATGTCCATTCCTTTCAGTCATCGAGGCAGACATCACCATTTCCATGCCCTTGACGGCATCCAGATTTGGCTTCCCCACCAACGTTATGTGGAGGCTATCGTAATCACGGACTTCTTCCTTCAAGTCACGAGGCGTTCCAAAGCTCTTGATCTCTCCCTCATTGATGAGGGCAATCTTGTCACATAGCATGTCTGCTTCATGCATGTAGTGTGTGGTCAGCAGGATTGTTTTATCTCGCAACTCATGCCTGATGTAGGTTCTGAGGTCTGAGGCGAAGGTTGGATCCAAGCCTTGTGTAGGCTCGTCAAATAGTAGAATTGGAGGATCCTGAAG
>JAHQWZ010000120.1 GCA_029856425.1 Candidatus Thorarchaeota archaeon | reverse complement strand
ACAAGCAGATGTAGCATATGTACCATTGAAAGAAGGAGTTCAAATTCCTATCTCCCTTTCTTCACTTCTAAATTCGATTTGATAAATCGCAGATAGTGGAGCTATTCGTAAAACGGAAGCGATCCTGAGAGCTTTGACGAACGGGGTAACGTTCTTCTGAAAACTCCGGAATCATTTCATGAGAAATCCACACATCCGATATGAGTAGCTGCGCACAACGCATTTTAGTTGGAATTTGTCATCCGTTGAGCATGCCAAAAGTTACGGTTGTCGACTTCATGGGAGAAGTCGTGAAGGAATTCACCGTTGAGAACGGGACGAAGCTTCTCAAGGCCCTTATAGAGCATGAGATTGACATCGTCCATTCTTGCGGGGGGAGGGCGAAATGCACCACCTGCAGAGTCACTGCTAGAAAAGGTATACCCAGAAAAGTTACTCAAGCTCAAAAGGAACTCTTTGAGAGGAAGATAGAAACGGGTCAGCCCCAATTCGATGCACCTCAGGTGTTCCTGTCTTGTCAGGTGCTTGTAGAGAAAGACATGACAGTATCTGTATCAGAGGAGTACAACGAAATAATCCATGACAGCCGCGGAAGAGACGTAGAGGATGAGATCACACCGGACCCGGTTTGGCTAGACCATGAAGTGCCAGATTGGTTGGGCGACGGATAATCAATTTGCTATAGCAAGAAATAGATATACCGAGAGTCGTGTGTTGGCACTGTGGTCGATGTTCATAGATTAACCGCTACTGATTGGAGATTGTTGATCCTCACTCTGTTAATTCCATTCCACACTTCTGACAGAACTGGGCACCTGCTTCAACAACTGCTCCGCACTTGGGGCATTTTCCTGAGTATCTACTCCAGACCGTAAGTAATCTCTCAATGTCGTCACGCTGAAGAATTCTTTTTCTTAGAAGTTCCTCTAGCCCTTGCACTAGTGACTGCTCAGCTTCAGCAGCCAACAGCATGTTACCCTTCATACAAGCACGCTCGAAGGATTCTTTGTAGGATTGGTCTTTCCTCAGTAAATCGTCTATTGAGGCTTTGATTGCAGCATCAAACTCCTTGCTCAAGGTATCTCCTCCCATGGTCAATAGGCTCTCTTCAGGCAAGAGACAGGGAGTGAGCACTCTATGAGACTTGTCGTCATATTTGGCTACATATGTGTGTATATCGAGAAGTGTCAATGGGGCGAGGTCTCTGATTGAATTGTTATCCAGCGTCCAATTCATCAGATTAAGAAACTCCTGTTGAAACTCCAAGACTCTCTTCTCGATTGACTGTTCAGACTTGCTTATTGCTGCGTTCACCTGAGCCTTGAGTTCATCAAGCTCTTTCGCCTTGAGTTCCATTTCATTCCTTGACGCATCGATTCTTCTCTGATGCTCTTGGATCTCCGTTTGCAGCAAGGACTCTGCTTCCATCTGGTCTGATTCGAATCTTGTTTGAGCTTCAGCCACACGCTTCTCCAGACCCGCTTTCTTCATCTCCATCATATCCAGGGGCTGCTGAGTGTTCGCAAGGGTCCCCTTCAGTGAGCTTGCAAGATTACTATAGACTGAAATTGCACCCTCGGTATCTGTTTCCTTCTGCCCGATTTGTGATCTTGCTTTTCTAATTTCATCAACAATTTCGGTAAAGAACTGTTCAAGGTCATTAATAGCTCTAGAGAAGTCTGCAGTCATAGCTCGTAGATTCATCTTGTGCTTCTCACGCAAATCATAGAGCTTGTTCTCTTTTGCCTTCGTGAGCTTGGCAATCTCTTGCCTTGTTCTTTCTTCCATCATTCTGACGCGCTCGTTTCCTCTGTCCCGTTCCAGGTTTGTGATGTTCTCCAGAATTGTGGTTTGTGCGCCATAATTTTCCTTGATTAGCTTCTGCAAAGTTTCTGCTGATTCAATTCGTAGTTTTGCGGATTCGGAAATCTTCCTGAACTCTTCGGTTCTCTTGAGAGCAGCAGCCGAGTCAGAACGGATTTCAACTCTGTTGGGTTTGGCAGTAGGATCAGAAGCACGAACGAAATTTCCAATTGCTCTGATGAATGATGGCTCGGCTAGATTAGCAATGTCAGTTTTGTGGCAGTCAACACTCTCAAGAAGTGGCTGTATCTTAGATGCAACTTTAGGAATATCTGTTGCTTGAGACAAATCAGAGCCAATTATCCTCCTCACTTC
This sequence comes from Candidatus Thorarchaeota archaeon, assembly GCA_029856425.1. Taxonomy (GTDB): domain Archaea; phylum Asgardarchaeota; class Thorarchaeia; order Thorarchaeales; family Thorarchaeaceae; genus SMTZ1-83. The sequence continues at coordinate 3,927 of JAHQWZ010000120.1, read as the reverse complement.
ACTTGCCCCCTTCATTTCAGTGAAATGAAATTCCTTTCTCCCACTACTAGATGCATTTAGAACAATTGATTTCGTTGGTGAGGTCTGCACAATCCAGAATGGGAATGAAACACTGCTTAGGCCAACTATTCTGGCATTTCGTCCCTTCTGAGATTCTGCAGATGCAAGTGCTGCAGCTAGACATACACTCTCCGACTCTGGTTCAACTCTCGTGCCTTCTTTCTTGAACAAGAAGTTTAGATGCAGGTTCCGAACCACACAACACACCACCTTGATGATTGTCGAAGATTCAATTGCAGTTATGCCTTTTTGCGAAGTATTGTTGCGTCTAATAGAGCAAGGTATCTCCTATGAGAAGCAGATATGGCTTATGGATTCAATTCAGGAGAATGTCCTGCTCTCTCTCACTCCCTTCATTTTCTGATTCGGACTGATGAGTGTGAGTCTATCCAGTAGTTGCTCATCCATTAGGCTCTTGTAGCAGTGCATGACTGCTCCATGGTCTGTACTATTGGAGGGGTTTCCTTGCCCTTCGCGTCTGGACCTCGTCAATACCAGCACCGCAAAGACCGAGGATTATGCAAATCCAAGACACTGCCATTGCAAGGAAGATGAGGCCGAATACCTCGCCCATATAGAATGCATGCAGCACCCACTCAGCTATCGCGGTATGAGGCTGTTCTATGTTGCCCGAGAAACCATGCCCAGTGACCTCAATGGTATATTGCTCTCCCGGTGTCAAAGTGTAGTCAAGTGTTTCGTGATAGGAAAGCGTTTCAACAAGCGAGCCAGGACTATTCAAGTAGACGTCTGTGTGGGCAAGATAGGCACCTTCACTATCATAGAGAGTGACTGTGATGTCCACCTCTTCGCCAACTATATCGAACGTATTGTACCCAGAGATGTAGATCGGGAGGTCCGAACCCGCCGTGAAATCAGCCGTGCCTTCATCACCACTTAGTATTAACGTATGTGTGAGCCCAAGACGTAAGACCAGGTCTGCCCCGTGATAGAACAAAACGAATGATCCCAAGCCTATGAGGAAAACTACTGCCAATATCCCAACCGTTCCGCCACGCATATGCGGGGGGGAGAGTCATCTACTTAAATTATTTTTTGTTTAACTGACTTTTATTTTGGTACATCTCCAAGATACAGTGAGAGTTCGCTTTTGATTTACGCAGTACTCTGCGTAAGTATAGCTCCTTGTCTAAGAGGCCATATCACTCAAAGTGCGTGGTGATATGATTGCTTCAAATGGATGCTTCAAATCCGGTGAACATGATATTGATTCTAGTTACGGCCATGATACTCTGTATTTGGTTCGCCATAGAACTGAGATATGAGGGTGTAGTAAAAAGCATAGTACGGATGGCATCCTCGTTCATCTTGTGTACGTTGTTCATGCTTCTCATGTACACGTCAGGCTGGATAGTCTTCTGACCATTGAGATTTGGGTTCGAGATACTCATTCAGCAGACCTGAAGCGAAACTCGGGATTCGTTTAAGGAGGCTTTTCGTCAGCCATCGTCTTTGAAGCTGGTTTGCCCCCGATTCCCCAGTGCGTCTTAGGAATCTCGTGAACAACGACCTCGACGGCGCGTTCTGGAATTCCCAAGTCAACAAAGACCTTGGTGATTCCCGAGATGATTCGCTCCGCGGCATCCACTGATGTACCTTTCCACATCTTCACGTCAACAATTGGCATGCATTGCCCATAGATTTCAGACATTAATAATTATGTCAAATTCTCTCTCCTACACCTTCTCTTTGCATAACTAAAGTATCTGCGAAGGCTCAATCTATTCTTCACTCCGCAAAGTCTTAAGGCAGTGGGGCTCATTATAGATGGTATCTCAGAGTCAAGACACCTCGTGGGAAACAGGCGAATGGAGATTGGACAGCATAGCTCGTCATAGGGAGAGGTGATATTTGGAGGCGATTGGCCGCCAGATTCTGTTTCTGATCATTCCCGTTCCTTTTGGAATATTCCCCAAGACACCCCATACAAGTGCTTTTTATCGCTCAACGGAATAAAGCCAGACCATCGGACTATCATTCCCCTTTCCTTTGCTCTCTCCTCCAGAAAGCCTGGCGTTAATTCCTTAATATGGTCCAGCTTTTCTTGCAGCATTCCTTCTCCCTTCAACGGAAATCCCTTGCCGGCTATGCAGCCGTCGCACCATCCCTCAAGCCATAACATCCGATCCTTACCTTGTATTTCTGCCATTATCTTGCTTGGCTCTGGCAGATCAGGAACGAGGTTTGCGACTAAAGTGAGCAGATCTATGAAATTCGGAGTATCAAAACCTATCATTGTAACACAGCTAAGATTTATCGGATGACCAATATTTGGTTGTCGATTGAAGCAAATCCTCTTCCAAGGTCGTTCGCAATATAGAAGTACAACGCCACCATTCCTAATCTCAACAAAGAGGTGGATATAATTGTCAGAGGTCAAGTTTGGATCAGCCACTCTTCCTCGCGTTCTATGTGGGACAAGCCCTTTCATGGGCGCCGGGCAGTTTGGACTGGCGGGCCAAGAGTGGCATAGACGTTTCTTCAACCATCCAGAAAGAATGAGTGAGATGTTCGAACATTTCTGCAGACTAGGATACCCAGGCGCCCATGTGACTGGCTATCCCACAATAGTCGAGGCCGCGCGACTAACAAAGGAGAGTCATGACCTCAAAGTTGCCGTATCCCTCCTCCCTGAGAACTGGGAGGAGAATCTCAGAGAAGTTCTAGTGCTAGACCCCGAGGTCGTTTTTGTCCATGGAGCAATGACTGACAGGTTCTTGGACAAGAGGCTAGATGACCTAAGGGCATGTTTCGAAACCATCAGGAATGCTAATTCGTTTCCAGGCCTAGCGACACATGAGACCTGCCATACACTCAGGGTGCTCCAATCGAAGGAGAATCCGCTTCAAGAGGAGCCATTTGGCCTCCTACTCCCAATCAATCGAACTGGCTACAGCATCGGTGGAACTACTACAGAGATGGAAGACCTATTGCGTCCACTAGACAGTCGACACCCTGTGATGGGCATGAAGACACTAGCTGCGGGAAAAATACCTCCTCAGGACGCGTTAGAATATGTGTTTGGTATTCCGAATGTTCGCGCTGTGACAGTGGGTGTTACGGAAAAATGGCAGGCGGCTCAGATTGCGGAGATTGTGGATGGAGTGCATATGTGATCAGTCGGACCAAGAACTACCTTTCAGGGGAAAGCTGCGGCATCCCTCAGATGTTCAGGCATAAGGGAGTGTAGATAGCACGTCGCTCATTTGATTTCTTTGAGAGTGAGTTCCTGAAACTGGTATATGAAGGAGTCTGATATCAGTACTCAGTGCACTTGCCTGAAATTGTCTTTGGGTACGGTGGGGTTATATGCACCGCTAGTCTAGGGTGTGTGTGGTGAAAGGCTTGGCAAAGGCACTAGTCGTTTATTATAGCAAGTTTGGCAATACTGAGAAGATAGCGAAGGCTGTGGCTGCTGGTCTACAGAGTGGCGGTATGGATGCTGACACTGCTAAGGTTGACACGGTCAATTTTGATGAGCTAAGCGAGATTGACCTCTTGTGCGTTGGAACTCCTGTGCATGCTTGGAATGTATCAAAGCCTGCAAAAGAATTCCTTGAACGCTTGAAGGGTTTGGAGGGCTTGAGCGGGAAGAAGGCATTCGCGTTTGATACCAGGTTCAAGAGCAGGATGGCGGGATCTGCTGGTGGAAAGGTCGAGAAGAAACTGAAAGAGATGGGTTTTGTTGTAGCGAAGCCGGCTAGCTCAGCCATTGTGTTGGGCCAACAAGGACCGCTCGAAGAGGGGGCGGAAGAAACATTCAGGCAAATAGGTGAGGAACTAGCTAGTATGATGTAGTTACTCTCCAAGAACAGCGGAAACAGGCTTGAATTCGAAAAGGGGGAG
>JAHQWZ010000119.1 GCA_029856425.1 Candidatus Thorarchaeota archaeon | reverse complement strand
TAGCCAAGAACGGTTCGTATTCTAGACTGCACCCTTTCTGACATTTCTGAGAAGATTGGCCGCATTGATGCAAGAATCTCAGGGATGGATTTGGTTGGTACAGCAACATCATATCCATAGAATGCTATTGGCGATTCTCGACGGCTTGGCTTTGCTTTCTTCGCTTGCTCCATATCGGTGGTCTTCACAAGCTCTAGAAATTCTCTAGTGGCATTGTACAGGACAGAATTGGTTTCATCTGGTTTCACAACATATGCACAGACTCCCTTCTCTGGAACCCGAAGAAGGAAGAACGAGGTATTCCGCTCAAGTCCGGGATGAGTGACTGCTGTGACCTTTTTAGGCTTCTCTCTCTTTATGAAAAAGGACTCTGTGAAATCAAGGACGTCCTCCAACTCGTAGGCTCTTAGATTTGATAATACAATATAGCAATCATCTGTTACAAATGCGCCTCTGAAGATGCTTGGGTTCTGCTCCACCCGGTCTAGAGAGTCTTTCAATTTGCTGAGTTCATTGGATGGCAATACTGCAGTTCGGTAACGCCTTGCCAAGCCAGGTATTCCACTAAACTTATGCAATGTGAGCTCTACAGTATCAACAAACTGAAGGAATTGCCTTGGACTGACATATTCTTTGACCAATTCAGAATAATATTGGCTGACAAATTTACTCGCTAAGTCCTGTAGAATAACTCTATAGATATCCTCACTATCATGTTGGGATACAAAAGCAATGAACAATAGGTCGCCCTTCTCCACCCATACAAACTTGTCTGTAGCAAATGCCATTACCGTGATTCGTTCTTTGCCGCCTTCTTGCGCCATTGCGCCAAAAGCAGATAGAAATGCTGACACAAGCTCGTCAAGCTTCTTCTCTCCACTCACATGATAGTGGAATAGAGGGATTCCACCTTCTTGCATGATTATGATTTCTTTGACCATGCGGTGGCCTCCTGACACCAAGCGACATAGGCAAACGATTCTGAGACCGACTATGCCTTTTTGTTTTGCGTATGGCTATGCCTTCTGGCCTTGAAGACCAGTCACCTGGAGGTGCCTCCATTTGACTTCATCACCCAGCTTGCCTAGTACCTCATAAAGACGTTCTGACGTAACACCGAGTTTGTCACTAATTTCCACTAATGGTTTTGCTCCATTGCATAGAGGCATTGCACGTTTGAGAAGCTGGTAGTCTTTCTGTGGAAGGCCAATGAGGTCAAGAAAGGCATCAAATCTGGCATCTTCCCCTTTCAGCTCCGGAGCCATCACAGAAATCTCCAAGACTCCCCAGATTGCCAAATACTCGATAACCTCTTGGATATCATACTCTTCAATTCCCAGTGCTTCACGAATTTCGTAGATGGAGTCTAATCCGTTTACTGCGCCCAGAATTCGATTCCCGCTACCGCCGAAGTCTCGATGAAACTGGTCAAGAAGACCCTGAGAGTCAGTGGCGAAATCGTAAGCATCTCTTTTGAGAGATGGTACAACAAAGGAACTCAGACTGGACGTTATTGTCAGGACGCCATCGTAGTAGCTAATTGCTCTCTCAACATCTTCCCTGAAATCCGTGTATGCATCTTCGATTGCCAAGTCGGAATTCACATCTGGATATTTGATGATGAACTTGCGACTCAGGTCCACAAGTATCGCTCTGAGAATCTTCTTGGGGGCGCTAGTATCGGTAAGGAAGATGCAGAGGACCTCTGAATCTGCTTGCTCATAAAGGAGCTCAGAACCTTCGAATGACAAGCTCTGAACCGACCTCTCTCCAAACTCGGAGGCAAATGAAGTGATTGCGGTCAGGAATCCAGAAAGAAGCTCATCCAGTTTCCTAGATCCATCAGGCGAGTAGTGGAAAATAGGGACTCCCCCAGATGTGAGCACCATGAATTCATGGATTCCCAGCCTTCCTGACAATAAGAATATCTCTCCTTAATTGAATGGCCTCTATGCACTATTCACTTTAAGCTATCGCCTATATTCATTATCAAAATCATTTCTTCAGAAGAAATCCAAAAGGGCCATATTCATATCTTAGGGGACACCTAGCAAAGTTGGTGGAGATCACGTTAGAATACAGGAATTTTCCAGGCAAGACAACTGGCTTTTTCCTTCTCTATTCGCCATTCATAGCCTACTGTATCTTCGTAATCAGCAAGTTATTAGATAGTGATTATTTCACAAATCCCGGAATCGAGCATTTGCTTCTGCTGGGATTGGGAATGGGAATGGCAGCTCTGCTCATTATTCCATTAGGGCTTATTTTGGACAGAACTCGCAGGGGCAGACCATTGCTGGTCGTTTCTACGCTAGTGCCTTCGCTAATGGGAGCTTCGTTCTCTCTGCAAGGCTATCCAATAGCTCAATCACCAACAATGGAAACTGCATTTATCCTTGCTTTGTTTAGTGGACTTGCAAGTGCGTTAGTGAGTTGGGGAGTAACGCTAAATCAGACGGTTGTTGTCAAGTTTAGGGGGCGGATTGTGGCTGCGTTTCTATCAACGAGTCTGCTGCTTTTCATTGGATTCATGCTCTTTGAAACTTCTCTGGAGTCGTTTGGCCTACCTCTGCTTGAATTCATAGTTATTATTTCGGTTTTTGCCAGCCTTATGCTTAAGCCATGGAAGATGTCGCTCCACCCTCTGGCTGTTAAAGCAAATGCATTGAGATACTTTATACCAATGGTTCTTCTACTGGCATCCCATATTACATGGTATTTTTCCACCAAGATGGCCATTAGAAGTCTATTCGATCTTGTTGGCGATCCTTACCAGTCACTTGTGCAAGAAGCGGCTGCTGAAATTGGAGGTCTGCCATTCTTCGGAGTCTTGCAGCTGCTATTTGTTGTCGCTGGAATCATCATTGCTGGCACAATTGCTGATTTGCGAGGAAGGAAGACTGCTTTCAGTACAGCAGTTCTTGCATTCGGTCTATTGGCGATATTTGGTCAGACTTTCTATTATGTTGCTTTTCCTGGCACTCCTGCAGCTACTGTAGAAGTAATCGCTCTTCCCTTGCTTGGCTGGGAGCGTTTTGTGGAAGGATATATTCTGGGATTATGTCTTCTACTAGTCTGGACTGAACTTGGTTCGCCTAATAGAAAAGGCCTCCGTCTTTCTTTCATTATCTGGTTCTATATAGGATACATGGCTCTCTTCTGGGCAGCAGACTTGGGAGTTCCCTTCGGGAATCCACCTGACTGGGTTGGAGAAATTGGAGGTCCGTTTGCCATATTCTTCTCTCTGCTTGCATTATGGCAGAATGCCCATCTTCCAGAGATTCTCGGACGAGAGATTGAGATAGAAGACTTTGCGCTTGACTTTGACCAGAAGATGGTTGATAAAACAGTTTCAGCCTTCTTGCAGGATGAGGATTTTGAATCAATCAAGACTCAATTGGCGGTGATTGATGCAACAGAGGAACTGAGTGATAAGGAGTTCAACGAGTTCCTCGGCAATGACCTAAAGAAGATTCTGCCTCTCAAGAGAGTCAAAGGCGTAGGGCCATCTCTTGAAAGGATGCTAAGAAAAGCTGGCTACGATTCAGCAGCCCAATTAGCTGGAGAAACTCCTCAACGGCTAGCCTCGAAAATAAAAGGATTGAGCGAAAAGCAGGCTGAGCGCATCCTGCTTAACGCTCGAGAGGCCGTTAGTAGGCTCACGAAGAAATAGGCCTATGCTGGCTTGCCACCGAGCTTAGTCTTCTTCTTGAGTTCTCCCTTCTTGGTATGTGGCGTTCTTAGCAGAGCATCCATGCCCTTTTCCATTTCTCTTGCTTCATCTGAGAGTCTAGCAGCCGCCCTCATCATCTCGTGACCCGCAGCGACCAGAGGTATGTATTTAGCTGCATCCTGTTCCACAAAGCAACCTTGAACTGTGACATCTGCTACACCTTCCGCAATCTTTAGAGCTGCATATGCCTTAGAAGCGGCATAAGGATTGGTGAAGCCAGCAGCTTCAACGGCCTTCTCGGCTGTTACTTTCATAGTAGGCATCTTTGGTTCTTTCTCAGTTTTGAGCTCTTCAATAACGGCATGGATATTCTCCTGTAGAAGGCGAATGACACCAGTGTTTGTCAACACCTTTATCATATCCGCGTTGAATAGAACCATCTCAGTAGGATCGAGAAACTCTCTCCTTGCACCTATCATCGCATCCGCATAGAGAATGAAGAAGCCCTGTTTATCAAGGACCGATTTCTTCTTCTTCCCCTCTTCATCCTTCTTGTAGAAGCCCTTCTCAGATGGACCATCCGAGATTGTTATCGTCGGTAATCCCGCCTCATGCAACATCTCTCTTGACTTCGTTGGTCCTTTGAGAGCTGCATTTGGACTCACAGATAATACCAAGTGTGGCTCATAATCTATGACCATTTTTGTTGGTCCGACACATGAATCTGGATCTAGCTTTGCTCCACTCGTGAATACCCTGACTTCGAGGTCCTCTCGGTCAGCTCTCTCGTCAAAAATCAGATCGAGTAGGGGAGCTGCACCTATGCATCCAAACTTCACAACGCCTAGCTTGAAGACATCTCCTGACATTTGTATCCTTCCATGAGCGATTATTCAGAAAAGCGCCATATTGACAAGAACATAACTGTTGTGGTGAGCGTTCTATACACTATTTTGTACCTTTGACATTATGTTTTGAGTGATAATAGGCTAAGCCTGTTCCACCCAGAAGGTCAACTCCATCAAGCTGTTTTCCGCATGTAGCGCAGGCAAAAGCAATCTTAGGTTGATTAGAGGCAGTACCGCAATCTTGGCATAGCGGCTCAACATCAAGAACATTGAGGTCTGAAACCTCCATCGCTGCTCGGCAATGTACACATTTCACTTCTGTCAGTTGATCTTCAATGACCGTTGGTGTTTGCTCTCTGCACCATGGGCAGTGCACTGTGTAGACTTTATGCAACTTCCTTGAGTTGCAATTCGGGCAAAGGAGTGTTATTTCCACGTCCTCTCCGCCACATTGCCTACATTGAACTCGACGGCCATAGGTCTTTGGCACAAGAATACCAGCATCCACCAAGTCTGTAAGTGTTCTTCTGGCTTCAGCTTCATCATTTCCAATGTAATCTGATGTGTCAGGGTATTGGGCGGTACCGTGGAGAATGTGTCTTGGTGCAAGAGGTCCTATTCGACCTTCATGCAGATCTTGGACCAACCTGGCTACACCTGGATTGGCCAGCAATTCAGGCCCTGATGAATCCTTGATCAAGAGTAGAAGCTTACTGAACGCATTTTTAAGCTCTGAATCCCAATCATCTGCATTCAAGTCCATATCTATAACAAGCCTTTGCAGATTCCTCTCAACAACTTTCGAATCATCATCAGCTGATAGTAGGACTGCAATGCAGTTTGGAGCTTGCATATATGAGATAATGAGGCCTCTTTTCAGCTTGGTATAGCCCATTTTTGCCTCTTGATTTACTCCATGCCCCATGAAGATGCTTAGGGCCTCCTCTCCAGTGATGGGGTCCGCTTCAGGAAAGCTTCTGCCAACCATTGGACCAAGAGTGTCGTCCCACCAGATGGAGAATATCGCTTCCGGCATTATATGCAGTCCTCAATCAAACAATACTGTAAGCGCTAGGTCTAATGAGCCACCCCCTCTTATCAGCATTCGCTTGATGGACTCTTAAGACATCAGTGCAATCTTCGTCTAGTCGTAAAGTATAAAACCGTGCCTCGAAGTTCGAGCGGGCATCGAGCACAAACTAGGTCTCTGTAGGAAGTCAACCATATGGTAAAAACACGCAAGCATAGTGTAATTATCGCCCTGATTCTAACTTGGCTTGTGCTCCAGCCTGCTATTGGCGGAACTCTAGCAATTGATACTCCATCGCAATCCAAAAGCTACTTCATTGCCTCAATCTCCATCGATAGCCCGCCAGACCTAACATTTGAAAACGGCTCACTGAATGAAATCATTCATTGGTCACCTGAAGCACCCAATCCAAAGAATTACACTGTCACACGGGATGGAGATGTTTACAGACAAGCATCTTGGTCAGGCAGCGATATCACAGTCTTTCTGAATCATCTCTATGTCGAAGACCTTCTGGATGAGCCGAGTGAAGTACCATCAGACTTTGTATTCAATTG
>JAHQWZ010000118.1 GCA_029856425.1 Candidatus Thorarchaeota archaeon | reverse complement strand
CCATATTTCTCCAGTGCCTTTCCTATGAAACTGTGAAATCTCGCCATCTGAGTCACAAGTTATGTCGACTAAGCGCACCGTGGTTTCTGGATAAAGATGAAGGTCTCGTATCGGAACAATCGGGAAATGCTGCTTCACGAGGACATAATCGCAGGCACTGTTGAAAACGCTGAAGTTGCCAATCACAATGTAGTCTGGATGCCACACACTCTCACTCAAAGCATCAGATCTTAAGCCAGTTGCACCAAGCTGCGCGAGCTGCTGTCGTATTTCTGCTCTGACCTGACCAATCATAGCCTCTCTCTCTCTAAGTGCATCAAGCGACTTTGCTTGACTTTTCTTCCCCATCTGGAAATCGCTCCAAATCTCAGCTAGCTCGCTGACGGATGCAGCGCTTGCTATCTCCTTCACCAGTTCATGGTATTGAGCAAAGGTTTCATCATTATCATCCATTTCTGGAAACACAGATCGTACTTCCAAGGCCTTGACTAGTACCAGCGATCCGAGAGCAGTAAGTCCACGGCCTGACTCGATCATAATATTCGGGGAAGGACTGTCAGGCCAGTCTGATAGCTCATTCAGAATGCCCTTTACTAACGCCTCTGCATACAGCTCCATCAAGTTAGGAGCATACGAGCTGGTATAATCAATTGGGAGTCCACCACCAAAATCGATTGTTGTGAGGTTTGAAAGTCCTTTTTGTCGAAGCTCCATGAACGCCCTGGTCATGAACTCAGCGAACCCAATAAAGTCCTCAATCGCTGTAATTTGAGATCCCACATGGCCCAGAATAGTCGACACCGAGTTCTGGAACCCCTTCTCATTTAGGAGCTCAACAACATCGAACAGATCATGAATGCTGAGTCCAAATTTCGAGTCACGTCCTGCAGAGTGTGACCAATGTCCTCTAACAGTTAGATACGGCTTGACTCTGAGAACCACATTGACCTTACTCTGACTGAATCTATCCACGATGAGTTTTGCTTCATGTAATGACTCTATGGATATTCCTATATTGTAGCCTTCGTCAATGGATTCCTGTATTGTATTGAGATATTCAGGATCCTTAGCTCCATTGCAGATTATGAGCCGATGTTTTTCATTCTCCACCACTGATTTGATGAGAAACAGCTCGGCCTTAGTACCTGCTTCGAGGCCATAGTCGGGGTCTGTATGCAGGACCTGAATTACGTTGTCACGTCGCTGATTCACTTTTACAGGATAGACGCCGCTGAATTCACCTTTGTACTCCATGTTTTTGATTACTTTATGAAAAGTGGCAATCAGCTTTCTGACCTGATATGATATGAGCTGAGGGAGTCGTAGTGTAAATGATGATGCATAGCCTGTTCTGGTACCGTTTTTTGACTCAACCTGTTTCACAATCTCATCAATTGAGATTGTCTTGTCCTGCAGTTTGATCACTAATTCCCCTTGGCCATTGATATCAAGGAAATGCAGATCGTTACTATTGAGACCGTAGATCAGCCTCGCTTTCTCTATTGACCACTCGTCAACGGTCAGTTTCCACACCTCAAACTACTGCTTTGGCTCATCATCCTTAATCGAGTCCAGCATTCCCTGAAATGCTCGAGCTAGCTCTCCAATCTCATCATCCTTCGAGGTATAAGAGGTATCTACCTGCAAATCGAGAGTGTCAAGTGGTTCCTGCTTTATCATAGCTGCGACATTCTTTGTTGCTAGGTCCATCATGTATTGCAGGGGTCCCGTGATTTGGTTTGATATGATTATTGCGACACCTGCGGCTATCAAAATCCCCGCGATTGTAATGGTCAAGATGAACAGCGTTGCCTGAGTGCTCGCTTCTCCTATTCTTGTTTCCAATTCAGGAATGGCACTCAATACTTCATCAACGGGCACGACAATGATACAGATCCAATTTGCCTTTCCAATTGGTGTGTAAACAAGAATGAAGTCCTCCCCGTTTCGTGTATAACTTAGGAATCCAGTTGAACCTGATCGTATCTGGTCTACATTTTGGGATGACAATGCCGGACTTCCATCTGAGTTGCGTTCAACAAAAGTGAGGGCTGGCAAACCAGTTTCGTATGCTTCGTCTGGAACTTCTGGATGTGCAACAACCTGTCCAAGACTACCTTCGACAAGAGCTGCATAACCTGACGTCAGAACAGTAACATCAAGGATTTCTTGATTGATATCTGCTATTGTTATATCTCCTGCAACAATGCCTATTAGAGTTCCATTCTCGAAATATATAGCACGGCCAATCGTCGCCAGAAGAACTCCTTCGAGTGGGTCGAAATAGGGTTCGACAAAAACCATCGCTCCCTCGCCCGCTTCAACCTCAGTATAGAAGAAGTCTGTCGTCGGATACCAGGGGTCAATCAATCGATTCTCTATGGGCAACAAACTTCCCGGATAGTTGATGAACATATTCGTGTCTTTGAAAGCAACGTATAGCCACCTAAAGTCGAGCTGCTCATGTACAGCCTGAAACATTAGGTCCAGATTTGAGATTCTCGCAAGTTTCTCATCCTCATAGGATTGATAGTCTGCAACTGTTGAGGGTGGCACATACCAGCTGCTGTAAGTCCATGACACATTAAGATCGTAGTTCGGATCATGCGCTATATCATCCGGGTACTCTCCTGGCAAACCATATTCGAAGAAGTAATCATAGTATGTCCTTCGAGGAACATATGTAGACTCATCACTGAGAAGCCTCTCTGCTTCCTCAGCTAATGCCGCAATCATAGATTCAGCATTAGTCAGCTTCTGATTGATGACTAGAGCTGTCTTCTCTGCAGTCAAATCCATGTTTGTCTGAATCTGGGATTGAAGAGCAGTCGTACTCTCTGAAGTAGTGAAGTCCCCAATCAAATCTACAAAGAAGTACGAGATTCCTCCAGTAGCTCCGAGTGAAATGATTGAAATTGCTACGAAGGTAAGTATGACATTCCTGCGGAAACTGCCTTTCTTCTTGGTCTTTGCCATCTTTGACAACTTCATTCACCTCCTAGAAGTCTACGGTACTTCCTCCTACTTCCAATTGCGCCATCATCACTCCGACCTCTTGGAAGGCCTTCTCAATATCGCTCCTTACATCTATGCTGTCAACAACTGAGAGGTATTGTCCCTGAGGAATATGTTCACATACTGATTCAAGCAATTCCTCGAATGTCATTCTTTGACCCGTGACTGGGGATCTTACTTTCGCCTCAATTGGTGCCTTCAGCTCGTCTCCAACACCGATAATTATCAGGTTTACATCGAGATGATTGTCTCTAATGAATCCCTCAATGGTCAGTGGCCGTTTTCTCCTATGTCTATCCTCGTCAGTCAAAATGCCCTCCAACGCATCTAGTGAATACTTATCGGAGCTGTTGTCCTGACCATCGGTCAAGGCGATCACCCATCTATGCTCACTTGACTCGATTCTATCGAGTTCTTCTAGAGCCCTGCCTAAGGCATCATAGAATGCAGTTGCGTAATTTGGATGTCTTAGAGAATCTAGGGCACGAATAATCGGGCTGTCTCTTGGACGCTCATACTCTCCCTTTTTAGTGAGAGAGAGAATCTCTCTATAAGACGAGTTGAAAACTATGATGCTCACTTCATCTTGTGGATTGACTTGGCTTTCTACTATCTCTTTGGCACCCTGAACTGCTGCTCTGATTCTGTTCTGAGCCTGCATACTACCGGAGTAGTCGATGACTAGAATCACGCTCTTCTTAAACATGATTGAGCGTCTCAATCTCTCTGCCTTACGCCTTATCTCATGACTAGCCTTATCTTGCTGGTCCAGGACGTCCGCTAGATTTTGCATTGCATATACAACCAGCCAAAACTCCTCTGTGATCTCGCCGAGTCGAATCGCATCATTGTACTCCTCTTCAGCCTTCTTCAGTTTCCCTTGCACCTGAAAGAGCTCACCCATATGATAGTGAATGTAGGCCATACTTCTTTCGTAGCCCTCAGCTGCAGCGGTCTTGAGTGCTTCTTCGAACTTTGAAAGAGCTTGACTGTATCTACCTTCCCTCACCAAGACAAGTCCTTGGGCGTCGAATCGCCTAGCGAGGCCTCTTTGGTTTCCCAGAGTGAGGTCGATAGCCAATGCATCTCCTAACAATTCCATTGCTCTTTCGGGCTTGTTCCTGTCCATTTCTACAAGCGCCATGTTGTGATAGGCTGAGGCGACTCTAAGCAGCGCGTCAGTTTCTTCTGCGCCGTCCTCACGGGCTCTATCAAGCAGCAGCTTTGCCAGAGCTAATGCTTGTTCGTAATAATCCATAGCATTTCCCGTGTCTCCGCGTTGACGAAACACATTACCAATATTCAGGTACATTGTCTGCTCGCCAATCTGAATCTTTAGGCTACGGCTAATTTCGAGTAGATTCTGATAGTTTGCAAGAGCTCTATTCAGGTCGCCACGGATGAAAGCTCGATTTCCAAATCTGATTGCTTCTTGGAAATTCAGAAGCGCGTCCACCGTGGTTCCAACCTCTTCATACATCGCTCCCGCAGTTGAAACGCCCCGAGTGAAATCTTGCCCAGCCATCTTCCGCACAAGACGTGTCATCTCTTTGATAGGCTCAACTACAGCATTGCCTCTACGATAGGAAATGAAGGCAACTCCTACTGCCACGCCTGCTAGCATAGCACCCAGTATTATGGTGAGTACGAATGTTTGACCAAGGACTAGATTCAGGATATTTGTAGCTGGTCCTACAACTTCCGCTGAAGGAACGACAATAGCAAGCACAAAACCGGTTACATTTACTTTTGAATAGGTGACATACCATTCCTCTCCACGTTTCTGGAAGATATCCTGCCCGCTGTCTGCAGAGAGTATCGTCGGAAGAAGAGAGGCAAATGCAGCAATCTCTGACGAACTGGCTCCTGAGAATTCAGCTTCATTTAGAGTCTGTCCTTCAGTTATAAGATTTGGATGGGCTATAAGGCCTCCATCCGACTCTAGCAGATATGCATACCCACTGTCAAGAACCTCGATTCCTAAGACATTGCTCATAATCGTATCAAGGGTCACATCTGCTGAAACGACACCAATGAGGGTTCCATTGTCGAACCTAACAGGGCGACCCATTGAGATGACAAGCCCTGTCGAAGGGTCTCCATAAGGACTTGTGAAGGCAATACTCTCATCCATAATTGATGCGGCATTGAGATACCACTCCTCTATTGTAGGGTCATAATCCAGGCCTGGACCGTACCAGTCCTCAAAATAGAAGAGATTGTCGTATGGATAGTTCCTGAATAGCCGAGTATCACTAATATCAGGAGAAAAGCCCATGTATAACCAAATATAATCCTCACTCGCCTGATGCAATGAGCGATATATGTTATCCATGTTGCTTGAGGTTTCTATCAGGTTTTGAGTTGTGGGGCTCCAATCCCAAGGATCGTTTGGAGTTCGATAGTCATCAGTTGGCATATACCAGCAGCTGACTTCGAAGGAGATGTCATTCGAGTCATACGCTTCATCATAAGTTGATGGATTTCTCCCTGGAATTGTTCTGCCACTTTGAAAATACTCTAATTCCGGGTCCCAGAAATAGGAGTATTGAGGTGTCGCATTGATTCTTCCATTGAATAAATCCTCACAGTACTTCTCCATCATATAGACTCCATCAAAATACTGCTGCATTCTCTCTTGAATGAAGGATGCTGTGTCCTCTGAAATTCTCAGGAGATTCGCCAATTCTTCAGTTCGTAGTGCATCAGCTGCATCAGCTGCATTTTCATTGGAAGTGGTGAAAACGCTACTGGCTGAGAGACCTGCAATAATTAGGATTGGCACAAGTGATACAACTACGAAAGTTATCACAATACGCTTGCTGATTTCCATTGCACTACCTCCTCTCGATTAACGTGGTTCGTTTCCATTGTTCGATTTACGCCTCTAGTTCCTTTTGAAATGTGTTCAGAAATTCTCTGATACTCTGTTCTTTAGATAGGGTGAAAACGCTGTCCATAAGGGTTCCTTCAATTAATCCCTCACCAAGCAGAACAATCAGGGTTCTACGCAATATCTCGCGAGGCACCCCTGTTTCTTTTTCTACGAGTTCAATATCCAAGCTGGCTTGTTTATCAAGGATCTCATTGGCCATCCTGATTACAGCCTGTGTTTCCGCCTTTGAAGGCTTAAGTTTCAT
>JAHQWZ010000117.1 GCA_029856425.1 Candidatus Thorarchaeota archaeon | reverse complement strand
TGGCTTGTAGATAATTTCGATGGCCCATTTATGTTCGAATCACCCAACGAGAGTGCTAGGAAAAGAGCCATCGAGTTTTGTGATGAAGCCGGGCTGACTGACAGAGCCATTTACAACTCGGTTAATCTATCGATGTGCGAAGATGAACGGACCGTCTTGAAAGAGAGTCAAATTGACAAGGCGGTGTTACTGGGATGGTCGCCCAAGGCAAGCTCACTAAAAGAGCGGATGGAGGTAATCGAAGCAATGGTTGCTGATGCGAAAACCTTGGGCATAGAGAAATTCCTAGTCGATCCCGGAACGATGCCGGTGGGTGCGGGGTATGGCCTAGAACTGCGGACTACTATTGCCGTAAAATCTGAGATGGGTCTGCCCACATGTCTTGCACCTCATAATGCACCAGCGGCATGGAGATTTATCAGGGAAGAGAATCTAGATAGTGAGGAAATAATCAGCTCATCTGTCATTGCATCGGTAGTCGCCGCCCAGCTTTTCGCTACGGATTGCATAATGTATGGATCATTGAGAAGATCACGAGAGGTCTTTGCTGCTGTAGCTCTTACTCAAAACGCGATAACAGCTTCAGTTGAAGAGGCTAATCAGGTATTGAGAGCGAAGAGGCATCTTTTCGAGCCCAAAGCAGGTCAGTAGGAGGTATTGAGATGTCCGGGAATAATTGGCCTCATGTCCCTGGTGATTTCGAAGTAGGGGACCCAACTCATTCTGTTGCAATCTGTACCCTAGGTAAGAAATTTCCAGTCCCTGGGAGATATGCGATTATAGGCACATGCAAGACGGAGAATATTGGGATAGAACGTGTTATCATCAACATAGTTTCGAATCCCTCCATACGCTTTCTAGTCCTTTCCGGACCTGAGGTCCCCGGCCATCTAACTGGATCTTCCCTGAAAGCTCTATATGAGAACGGAGTTGACCCCGAAACACGCAAGATTATAGACGCGCCAGGTGCCATTCCCTATATCGAAAATGTGCCTCTTGAAGGTGTGGAGAGATTTAGAACTCAAATCGATTTTGTAGACATGATGAATAATTCTCGTTCTGAAGAGATTGCGAAAAAGGCAGCAGAGCTAGAAGCCCGCAATCCTGGCGCATTCCATGGAGATCCCATTTTCATTGATTTCAGAGGGGCGAAAGGTACGACTCAGAGAATAGGTGTCGGAAGCTCAATCACCTTGCTTCCTGAATTCGGAGTGTCACTAAATCCTTACTCCTTTCTAGTGGCACCTCAGGAAACTGGAGCTCTAATCACCGCACATCCTTCACCTATTGGAATAGAGGTTCAGTCCTCCGAGTCAGGGACGATTCTCATCGGAAAGGAGGTTTAGACATTGTTTGTGTTTCAGAAAGAGCAGTACATCTATGACGTTGGTGGCGTAAGAATAGGAGGCAATCCCGGTGAAACTCCGACAGTGCTTGCTGGAACCATTTTCTACGGTGGACATAAGATAGTCAAAGATGCCTCCAAGGGAATAGTGGATGAGGGTGTTGCAGAGGATTTAATCAATCGACAAGAAAGCATGACTGATACAACTGGCAATCCCTCAATGGTTCAGGTATTCTCCGAGTCAAATGGTGCAATGAAGAAGTACATAGACTTTGTATCTTCTCTTACAGATGCGCCTCTCATTATTGATTCGACTGATCCTATGGTGCGGGTTTCTGGCTTACTTCATGCTGAAGAGATTGGACTCATCGATAAGGCTGTCTACAACTCAATCAACATTTCCGCAACGGAAGAAGAGCTTGCTGCGTTACGTGACATCCAGCATGAGAGTGCCATCATTCTTGCCTTTAATCCACAGGATTCCTCAACTGCAGGTCGCAGAGCAGTTCTTGATGAAGGAGCGGCATCATTGAAGCGTGGTCTTCTCTCTATTGCAGAAGATGTAGGTGTGACAAAGCCACTAATTGATACAGCTACAACAGCCATGGGCGCAGGAGCTGGCACTGCGGTTTCGTTCATTTTCGTATCGAAGACTCTCTATGGTCACCCCACAGGTTCCGGAATTCACAACGCCGCGTCATCCTGGACTTGGCTCAAGAAGTATAGAAAGGAGAACCGTGATGCATACAGAATCTGCGATATAGCCTCAAATCTGGTTGTCCAATCTTTGGGAGCTGACTTCATCTTATACGGCCCAATTGGCAATGCGGATAGAGTATTTCCTGCTGTTGCAATGGCGGACATATTCTTGGCCGAGTCGGCAAAGATGGAAATGGGTCTAGAACCCCCTGACAATCATCCCTATCGGAAGCTGCTCTGAGTGGTGAAAGACGAGTGTCACGTAAACCGATCATAGTGCGCCCCCGTGGCATTGGCCCCTCTTCATTGCGAATGGGTCCATATTATACAGTCGCGTCGGTTGAACTTGGCAACACCACCACGAAATGTATCATTGTGACTACTAATCTTGAAACCGCAGAGATCTTTGAGATTGATAAGGAAGTTCGGATGACTAGAGATGTTCGTCCTCCTACGAGAGATGAAACTGTCTTTGGCCGCACTCTTGTGGGTGTTGAGCTTACCCAAGAATCTGTAACAGAGCTTGTATCAGACATACTCCGAACTGTCTTTGCACGTGCCCGACTCGACATTGAGCGGGACCTTCATTTTGTTGTTCGTTCCACGGGAGTGACTGCTGGTTTTTCAGAGCCAGAAGAGGTGGGGGCGATTGTAAAGGCACTCGCGGCAGGGTGTCTTCATGCTGGTGTGGCTCCCAGAAAAATGACAGCCTCCCTCTCATCAGAGAATCTCCCTCCCAGTCTGAGAGACTTCACTTGGCTCCATAAGGTATACTTCGATGGCGCAGTAGCGAGCTCTCTTCCTCCCTCAAATGCAGAGGTTGTCGCAAATGAGATGGAAGGTGAGTTAGTCACTGCTGGACTAAAAGGTGCGGCGAAGAGCACCGATGTGGACTTTAGAAATCCTGTCATGACACTTGACTTCGGAACTACTCTCGCAGGACGAATAACTGACAGAGGCCATCCCTACGCAAAGACGATAGGATCGTTCGCAGGTCTGGCGGGAGCAATCCCAGATGCGTTGGTCAGAGGAACGGGAGAGGTAGACGAAAAGACAGGTTCTCTTATCGACCTCAGAAACTCGGCTCGCCCCCGACAGGCTGAGGTAGATGACATATGGATTGATGATGTCCATAGGAATATACGAGTAGAACGAATAACAAAGGGCACTACTAGATTTGGCACGGTTCCTGTCAATGTGAGAGCTGCTGAAGAATCAGAGGTGACTCTGATGGGTGTCGATGCAGGAGAGAATGGATCTGCTCTTAAGGAATTGGAGAGAATCGGAAGAAGCATTGTTGAAGAATCCACCCTTAATGCCTTATTAGCCCTCGTGGACAAAGTACAGGTTCGAGTCGTGCAACGTCTGCTCGACCTTGCTTTATCTGAGGGATTAGTCCTCGAAGATACTTCACTTGGCCTCACTGGAAGAGCAGTCACAACTGGAAACAAGCCCAAACTAATCAATTCACAGCTCTTGCTAGAAAATGGCGCAAGATGGTCTGAATCGCATCAGCTACTCATCGTGGAAGATGGTCTAGCAATGGGAGCAGCAGTTGCCGCTCGATGCATGAATTCGATGGGAACAATCCACAATCCAATGGGCGGCATAAAAGGGGGGAAGTGTGTAATGGGTGCTAGGATGAAACTTCAGCGGTCAAGGGATGCCAATCCCTGAATCAGCTCATTGAGAGGCTTTATCTTAGTACGAGGCCTCGCCCCATTTGAGGAATTCTCCATGGAAATCATACCCATTCAAACGCGAGTGATTTCTGAGAACGATGATATTCTAGAAGTCATTGTTACAGCACTGCAATCCAATGGCCTGGACCTGATTGATCATGACATTCTCGGTATCGCAGAAACTCCTTTGGGAACAACAGAAGGGCGTGTCGTGAATCTTGCGGATATTGAGGTTAGTGAGGAAGCAGTTGAGCTGGCTGATGAGTATCTTCTCATTCCTGAGGTTGCAGAGCTTGTTTTGAATGAAGCAGACGAGATTCTAGGAGGGATTCCACATGTTATTCTGACCATAAAGAACAACACACTAATGGCAAATGCTGGAGTGGATAAATCCAACGTTCCTCCTGGCTATGCATCGTTGTTGCCTGTTGACTCAAGGAATAGTGCCGAACGAATCAGACAAGAAGCCAAGGACCGTTACGGGCGAAACATAGGTGTGTTGGTCATTGACAGTAGAACACAACCTCTACGCTTGGGGAATATTGGAATGGCTCTCGGCGTAGCAGGATTTCATCCAGTGGTGGATGACAGAGGAAGAACTGATCTTTTCGGAAATGAGATGCGGATCACTAGAAGGGCCGTTGCAGACAATCTGGCCTCTGCATGCACCGCCGTAATGGGCGAGTCAGATGAATCAATCCCTGCAGCATTGATACGCTCCGCGCCAGTCGAGTTTGTTGACGCGTCATTTGATTCCTCTGCGATGTGGATTAGCCCCGAGGAATGTATGTACATGGCCATATTTGACCAATGGCGACTAGGTGGATTAGAGGCGAAAATCAAAGAGCGGATGACATTCGAAGAATGAGTCCGAATCGAAGAGTCCTCCGAAAGGTCGGATGTCAATATTCTGATGCGGGACAACCTCCGCATTGGTTTCGCCGCCGAACTCGTATGTTCGTGCTGGCAACATTATTTAGGCTACCCGATAGAATTATGGTTTGACCGTGAAGCATCACCACTTACCCCCTCGAAAGAAAGAAAAGGGCAGCTCGACTGCGCCTTGAGCTGGACAATCGATCACATTGGAGAATAATGATTTGACGAAAGTAGTCCTCATTGATGTCAAGACAGCTGGCACATCAGGGGACATGTTTCTTTCTGCGCTGGTCGATTTTCTGGGTGAAGATGATGCTCTTCTTCCTGTGGCAGCGAGTCTATTGATATATGACCCATCATTGAGAGTCCGATTTACCACCAAGCGTGATGATGTTCAGTCGGGAGTTCGATTGGAGGTATCAAAGGATTCGGGCATGCGCTTCAAGCCTAATGCGTTGGTTGAGATGTTGGATGCTGTTGCCGAAGAACTAGAATTATCACCTCCAGCGAAACAAATTGCTCAAAAAGCATTGAATGAGATCTTGCAAGCTGAATCAAGAGCACACGAAACCCCTATCGACAAATTGCACTTGCATGAAACTGGTTCAGTTGATACAATTCTTGATTTGGTCGGTACTGCGTATCTGTTGCAACGTGCAGATCTCTTAGCTGAAGCGAAAATAATTGCCACTCATGTTGCTGTTGGGAGTGGAACGATTCAGACAGAACATGGTCCTCTCGAGGTGCCTGTTCCTGCGGTAGCTGAAATCCTTGTTAAAAACGAGGTTCCATTCATTATGGGAGAGGCCAAGACAGAAGTTCTCACGCCAACAGGCGCAGCTCTTCTTGCTACTCTAGCGTCAGAGTTCGTCGAGTCATCAGAGGGGTTCATGATCAAACAACAGGGGATTGGATTTGGATCTCGTGACCTGGGTGATATACCCAACAGAATGAGAATCGTTCTGGGCGAATTTGCAGATGAATATAAGGTCAAAGCAGAGAAGCCGTCCAAAAAAGCAGAAGCCAAGAAAGAGCCCTTAAGGAAAAAGGATGCGCCAACAAGGACAAAGGAGGATCGAACTGGAATGATTGATTCGTGGAACGCGGATGAAGTAATCGTCATCGAAACCAATGTTGATGACATTGATGGCGAGGTAATGGGAACGTTGTTCGATACCCTCTTGTCTGGGGGCTTAGCCTATGATGTCGTGATGATTCCCGCATACGGCAAGAAGAATCGTCCTGCCTACGTAGTCAAAGTGATAGCAGCTAAATCTGGTCTGAAGAGTATCGCAGAGATTATGATCAAACATCTTGGAACCCTTGGAATTCGATACTCTACGTGGGACCGACTTAAAGCCGCTAGAGAAACCATCGTATGCAAGATGGAAATCGAGGGTATGGAATTCATGGTTCGTGTGAAGGTTTCTCGAGGCATTGACGGGGGCATAATCAATATCAAGCCCGAGGCCGATGATGTCATGAAGGTATCAAGGGAGACCGGAATTCCGGTACGTGAGCTCAAACCTCGAATTGCTATGCAGGCTCACGCAATAAC
>JAHQWZ010000116.1 GCA_029856425.1 Candidatus Thorarchaeota archaeon | reverse complement strand
GGCGGTATAGGTGCAGGAATGCGTGCAGGGATTATTCTGGGAGAAGTAGCCAAGAGGGCAATAGCCAGGAAAGATCTAAGTGCTCGAGGATTATGGCATTACAATATCAGATATCTGACTGATTTTGGCAAGAGATTAGCATCTCTTGAGATATTTCGCAGACTACTTCAGGCAGTCGCAGATGAAGACATGGATTTTGGGTTCGAAAAGAGAATACTTGAAGCTGGAGACCTCATGGCTGCAAATAGAGGAGAGGGCCTTTCACTTGGACCTTTTGACAAGCTTCGTAGATTTAGAAGGGGATTGAGTCGGTTTAGCCTTCTCAGAGACCTTCAGAAAGCCTCAAGCCTCATGAAGAAGATATCTCGAGCCTACGAGGCATATCCTCTAGATCCCTCAGCACTTGAGAATTGGAATGAATCAGTTCTCGAGATAATCAAGTCTGCAGAGTTCGGGTGAGGGGGAATTGGCCTCACCTACAAGAACGGTGCATAGATGATTTACACGTCACGAATACCTTCCTTCATGACAGTAAAAACTGCCTCGCCCTCGGGGAGGTTAGGTGAGTCCACAAGTCTGCAGATTCTCCTTTCACCCTTTGATTTTCTCAGATAACAGCGTGTCTGAGGAACGTGAGCGAGTACATGGCCTCCAACTGGAGCTGTAGGATCTCCGAAGAAAGCGTCAGGCCGCGACATTACCTGATTTGTGATATAGACGGCCATGTTGTTAATCTCAGCACCTCTCTGAAGATGATGGAGATGTTTATTCAGCTTCTGCTGTCTCGCCGCAAGTGTGCCTCTTCCTGTGTACTCAGCTCTGAAATGACTAGTAACTGAGTCAACAACAAGCAGCTTGGCATTCTTTTCCGGAGCCATTTCCATAGCTTGATCGCATAGCAAGATTTGATGGTCGGAGTTGTAGGCGCGAGCCCAGACAACGTTCTTCAATACCTTCTTTGGATCCATGCCATAAGGTTCTGCCATGTCCACAAGGCGCTCCGGTCTGAATGTTCCTTCCGTATCGACATAGATTGCGGTGGCACCTAGGCCTCCTTCATTCTCTGGTCTCTGAACCATGACACAGAGTTGGTGTGCCATCTGTGTCTTCCCAGATCTAAATGAACCATACATTTCAGTGATACTCTGGGTTTCAAGTCCTCCCCCGAAGAGTGTATCAAGTGCGGTGGAACCGGTGCTGATTCTTCCTGCTGTCCGTCGCCTCTCAAGAAGAAGGTCAGCTGTTTCAAAACCGATGTCGAGCATTTCACGTGCTGCCTTTATGATCTTGGTTGAAGTGGTTTCACCAATTGACCCTGCGGCTGCAAGCTCAGATGGAGATGCTACTGCAATTGCCTCAACACTCCTATATCCAGCCTCTGACAAGCGCTTCGCGATTGCAGGGCCTACACCAGGGAGATCTGTGACGTCTAGTCCCGACTCTCCCTCAACGCCGATCTCGATGATTTCATCATCCTCTTCAGCATCCTCGAAATCCTCATAATCTACAGTTTCCTCTTCTTCTTCATCTTCCTTCTTTCTTGGTGACATCCTGAGGACCTCCCTCAATGCCTGGCGTCCATCTGCTCATTCACTGCCAAGCACGTGGTCATGCACTTGTCGCATTACTGGATATAAAAATAGCACTAGTCGAACTGCCGAGTGACTAGATATTAACAAGCGGTTCGACTAAGCTAGATCCTTTACTCTGAACAGGATTCCTGATAGCGCAATGCAGACCAGAACTATCACAAGAAGAATCCAGCCAGACATAAGCGGTGGCCAATCCGGGATGTTGTAATTGTAATCTGCAAAGAGCTGACCATAGTTCAGAATGTGCCCGGACAGGGAAAAAACGGCCCCCTCAAAGAATATGGCCACAACACCAAGGAGCTGCTCATATAGTGTAATGACAACACCCCATACAAGAGGCCTCTTTAGAGCTATACCCAGTAACATGAATATTGAACAGTAGACTGCATTGCAGACCGCACATACTGGCCAGAAACCAGTAAGCATCTCAAATGGAATTTCAGCTGAGATAGAAATCGAAACGTAGAAGCCTGATGTTACCACTATAGAGATGATAGTACCTGCTATGACTGTGGCGAAAAATCGCCATATGAGAATCTCAATTCTCCTAACAGGTCGAGTGACAAGCTGTACTATTGTATGAGACTCAATCTCGTCAGACAATGCCGCGGTTCCAAGAAGCAGTCCGGATAATGGAATGAGTAAAGATATGTATAGTGTCTGAACAAAGTCACGAAAGAAGATTTGAGCTGGCGGAGGCACACCCAAGGCAATCATCACAATTGCAGGTAATAGGCCAAGAATGGTCAATACCTGACTCTTTCGACTCTTTACAAAAGATAACAAGAATAATCTCAGCAAATATAATCCTCGAAAGAGTGCCTTGAGAGGTGACGAGAGTTCGCCTTCTTTCTGAACGGGGGTTTGTATCGGTTCTGCTGACATATTTATCACCTCACGAAACAAGAAATTCGAATAGGCGTTCGACACTCTCTGATAGAGTATCCAACTGGATGATTGGTGCCTTTCGCTCCACCGCGAGTCTTACAAGCTCGTCATAGAAGAGTTCTGGTTGGGGGGTTACAATCCTGCATTCGAGTAGCTCATCGCTTTGCTCCATGAATGTGAGTGATTTAACCAATCCTTTAATCTCCACAAGCCCGCTGGCTATTCTCTTCGTGTCCTCTGCCAAGGATTTGAACAGAATCTCGTGGGGATACTGGTAGAGGAGTTTCCTGATTCTATCAGGATCACCTTCTGCAATAGTCTGCCCTCTGTGAATGAGTGTGATCCTACTTGCAAGATGTTCCAGTTCTTCCAACACATGGCTTGATATCAGAATAGTAACTTGTTTCTCTCTATTAAGGCGTCTTAGTAAATCCATGATTCTCCTTCGCCCCAAGGGATCTAACCCGCTTAGGGGTTCATCTAGTACTAGTAAGGATGGAGCATGCGTTAATGCAGCTGCAATCTTGGTTCTCTGTTTCATACCTTTTGAGAGAGCTGAAACTTTCCGTTCTGCAAATTTTGTCATACCTACCTCTTCAATGGCGCGGTCAATCGCATCAATAAGGCCGGGTTGTCTTGGCATGCTGATTTGAGCTAACATCTTCACTGATTCTCGTACAGTTGCCCAAGGATAGAGATCATCATGTTCGGAAACATAGCCGATGCGTTCCTTTATGCCAACATTATCGAAGGGATTCTCACCAAAGACACTAACGGAACCACTGTCTGGTTTAGTCAGTCCGGTTACAACTCTAATTGTCGTCGTCTTGCCAGCCCCATTGGGCCCGACGAATCCTGTGATTGACCCACCTTTGACTGACATATTAAATCGACTTATTGCCACAACCTCGCCATACTGCTTGGATGCTTCTTCAATCTGTATAATGGGCATTAGCTATCCCTCCGAAACAGTGTGAGCATTAGGGCTACGATACCCAGCATAAGAACAATCAATACTACAGCCAACACCATTGGGCCTTCAACACCAATTCCATTGTTGAAGATGATGGTTCTGCCATTGACATCAAGAGACTCATATCCAAGTGCCATTGCGCCAAGGAGTGCGATAGCTCCAACGAAGTCCAGCAATAGTATCAGAGATTCAGACTGAGACCATCCAATTGCACTGTAGAAGCTGGACAAGACAATAGCTGCGATGAAGAAAGAGAGCGTTGCAACAGCTCTCCTTTTGGTGAAGCTTGACAGTGCCAAGATTAGAAGGCTGAGTAGAAATGCTGCAAGAAGGGTGAATCCAATTCCCCAGAACATGAGGTCAATATTGACAAGAAGGTCAGTTTCAAGCCCGTAGGAGAGAAGAAAATACTGAATTATGGAAGGAAGCACAACTACTACTGCAGAGAAGAGCATTAGACTCATGAGCTTACCAATAGTGTATTCTAGTCTGGATATCCTTGAGAAGTAGACCTCTGTAGTCTGATGAAGTCTATCATCGGCAATGAGACCCCCACCGACTATGGCCATTAGAAGCAGCCAGATGAAACTAATACCAATCGCTGAGATGTTAAAAGGCATAAAACCCAATTCAAGAACCGTTATTCGATTTACAAGCGAAACCATGCCGAGGACTGAGTCAGCATACGCATCCCGAAACAATTCGTTGATTGTAATGGGTAGACCAGTGAATGGAAGGAACCATGAAATTACGATGATGAGGACATCTTGAATCAATATAGAGAAAAACATGAAAACTAAAAGCATCTTAGTAAAGCCTGAGCGGCGAATTGCTTCTATGAGATTAAACCAAGCCACAGCAATTATTCGATACAAACGATTCTGGCGTACGCCAGTGAACCTTCTGAACCCGAATCTCCGAATATAGGTGTCATCACCTGAAGGACTATCGCTCATCCAAGCTCCCTCCCTTCTACCATACTAATGAAGACATCTTCGAGCGTTCGTGTCCTGCTACCCATGTAGCGCAGGCTCACTGTGGGGTCTCTATTGACCTCTTCGAGAATAGCCATCTCTGTGCCATTCGTTCTCTTCACATCTAGAAAAGGGCCATCAATCTCAACCTCCAGCCCTTTGGCTGTGAGTTTACGAGAGAATGAAACGGGATCTCCACTTATCTTCAAGCGAAGCATCCCTGATGTGTCAGCAAGCAAATTACTCATTTCACCACTAGTCACCAGCTGTCCTCTTCCCAAGACCATGACCCAATCACACACTCTCTCAACATCAAACAGCAGATGAGATGACACAATCAAACTCTTCCCTTCATCTTTATACAGACGCTCAATCAATTCTAACATCTGGTGGCGACCAGTGGGATCAAGCCCATCTGTTGGCTCGTCAAGAATCACCAGATCAGGATCATGTACTAGAGCAGCCGCAAGCTTACATTTCTGCATCATGCCTGTGCTAAATTCCCGTAGAGGACGATAACGCTCCTCTGCCAAACCAACGTAATGTAATGTATCATGAGCCCGCTGAGCTGCCTCCACCGCTCCAAGTCCTGATAGCTTGCCCATGAATGTAACATACTTCATTGCGCTGACATCAGGTATCATAGGAGTGAACTCTGGCGAGTATCCAACATGATCTCTGATATCCTGAATTGACTCGCAGAAATCATATCCCAATACACTCCCGGACCCTGAAGAATGACGGATTATCGCCATCAGAATAATAATTAGCGTTGGCATAAATGCTAATGACAATCCGATGATCATCTTTTTCAACCGAAAGATGGATGCTAATAATCTTAAAAATACTTGCATATTTATATTCAATAACACTTTCATAAGCAGGTGTTCCGTCTCTTAAAGTTTTCGGTTCATTGGATATAATATTTATATCTCTTGCTATATCCTTGATTCGTCCTGCAATTTGTTGGGCAGTTTCATCTAATGGTCGATCATGTATCGAAGATTTAATAACAGAAATCAAAAGATCAATACCAGGCTCTTTAGTGGCAATCAAGACCGGTTTGTTCTCTGGAAAGTTCATTGGGTTTGGTTTCAATTCTATAAAACTTTCGGGGTAATATATGGAAAAAACAGGCGTATAGTTTTTAAAGATCTTCGATTTTTTTTCACTTTTTGCCTTAAATCCTTCATGTAATTTTAAAGTATCTTCACTAATGCGCTCAAACCGAGACTTTACCAATGGTATGTATTCTGGATGAGTTAAAACATAAAAGATGTCGTTTTTAATTGCTTTAATCACTAATTCTGCCAAATTTTCTGGAGCCATTGCTCCCGCCAAGATTCTATTCATATTTTCCCTACCAATTTCTGATTGTTTAATCATTTCTGCTGATGGTTGCCAAACACCTGGTCGCGTTTGTCTAATTATATGTGTATTATTGATAATATTTGTATTAACACGCCCGGGACAAACTACAGATATGCTTACATTTGTATTAAAGCAATCTAAAGCTAAAGATTCAGAGATTGCGACTACCGCGAATTTAGAGGTTGGATATGGTGAATTGTCACCCGTAAGTAATCCAGCCATTGATGATATATTTACAATATGGCATGGTTCATTACTTGTCAACATTCGGCTTAAAAAATATTGAATACCATGGATAACCCCAAAAAGATTAACACCAAGAATCCAATTCCAATTTTCAAGTGTAATTAAACTAATGCCCCCAGCTCCTCCCACCCCCGCATTGTTACAAAGTATATTTACTGACCCAAAACGTTCATAAGAAGCATCTGCTA
>JAHQWZ010000115.1 GCA_029856425.1 Candidatus Thorarchaeota archaeon | reverse complement strand
AGGAGGATCTGTGGCTGGAGTCCGGGAAACACTTTGAGGAGCCATACTCTATCGCTGATTCGCGTGTCAAACTTGGGAACGAGATTCTTGCGTTTATTTCTCCCCTCGTATAGGATAATGTCTCGTGCAAGTACACCAAGAGGTGTAGGGTCCATCGAGTCGAATGCATCATAGGAGTTGACTCGCAATTTCTTTACGCGAGTGCCTCGATGAATCTCGCCGTTGAAAACGATACAGGTTTCTGCGATGTCTCCAAAAGCAGCAACTCTAATCGCATCAATTAGGTTGCGCGGACCATCGCTCCATGGGATGGTTGCAGGTATCTGCGCTCCAGTGAAGACTATCGGCTTTCCAAAGTCCCGAACCATGAAACTCACAGCGGCAGCAGAGTATGCCATTGTGTCAGTCCCATGAGACACCACGATGCCGTGAAGACTAGGTATCTCCTCGTGAATATCCTTAATGGCTGATGCGAGTTCCTGCCAATGATGGGGTTGTGCATTTGCTGAATCAAGTTGAAACAGTTCCCTCTGAACTACTTCGACATTGCCCATTCCTTTTGGCAGACTCTCAAGCAATGATGGCACTGAAAGGCCAGGTCTCAGCGCCTGCGTCTGTGGGTCATATACACTCGAAATAGTACCCCCTGTGGTAATTAAACAGACTTTGGCAAAATCACTCTGGGACAACACCATCACCGAACTGGGGAATATTGACATGATTTATTGGTGTTGTGATACTTCTAAGAACTAGCATACGGTGATATAGAATGCATGACTTGGTGGTTGTCGGTGGAGGCCCTGCAGGCACATCATGTGCAAGGGCTGCAGCACTTGGAGGATTGGATGTTCTACTCATTGAGAAGGATGTTTTCCCTCGTGACAAGCTTTGTGCTGGTGCCCTGACACAGCGAGTCACAGGACTGCTGGATTTTGATATTGATCCTGTTGTGGAACGACTATTCTCAGGTGGAAGAGTATATTCAAGCTCGGGAGACTGCCTTGAACTCAGACGGAATAAATACTCAGGCTATCTGGTAAAACGAGCTGTGTTTGATAGCTTCTTGCTTGATAAAGCAAAGGATGCTGGTGTGGAGGTCGCGGAAGGCTCCAAGGCTGTCGGAGTCGAACAGACAAGATCTGCAGTGCGTGTGCTTACTCTTGGTGACTCATACAAAGCTCAGCTCCTTGTTGGTGCAGATGGAGTGAATGGAACGGTTGCAAAGCAAGTAGGAGTACGTACTAGATGGAAGTCAGATGCAGTAGCCCTTTGCATAGCGGCCGATATTCCCATTGAAGAGGATGAAATCAATCGCTGTATGTCTTTTTCAGACTCAGATGACTCGATAGGGCTCGATATCCATTTTGGAGTTGTTGAGAGGGGTTATGGATGGTGCATTCCGAAGAAAGAAGAGCTGAACATTGGTATTGGTTGCAGGATGGACAAAGCAGCTAATCTCCGAAACCGCTGGAGGGCGTTTGTAAAGAGAGTAGAAGAGCAGAAGGGGTTGAGATTGGAGTCTCCCAGATATACCGCATTTCGTGTCCCTTTTGGTCCTCCCAAGAACGCATATGTTGCTAGGAGAACCATGATTGTAGGCGATGCAGCAGGACTTGTATCTCCTGTTTCTGGCGAAGGAATATTCTATGCTATCAAATCCGGCCAATTAGCTGCAAGTGTGGCGTGTGAGGCTGCTGAGATGAAGAAGCCATATCATGTCATGACCTATGGATCTTCACTCACTAAGACCCTCTTGAAGGAGTTGTCTGCAGCCGATTTCCTTGCAGAGATGCTGCATAAGTCGATTAGAAACGCGGATCTTCTAATTCAAATTGCACAGGAGGACCCAATCATGCGTGAGTACTTCATCGACATAATGGCAGGGACAAGACCTCTCGAACAGGTGAAAAGGGACATAATGAAGCGAATGGCAACTAATCATCCGCTGAAGGCACTCAAGCTGAGATTCTAGCCGGTCCGATGATTAGAAACCATGGTTTTGCCATCTGCATTAAGCTTCATCCTCATCATGTCGCTCGCTAGTATTGTATTTGGGAATATTGCCTGAGCTTCGTCAAGTATCGACTGCCCAATCTCATATCGGGGGCTATAATGTGTGACCACCAGCATTCCAACTCTAGAAGACTTTGCAACTTGGGCCGCCGAAGCTGCAGTCATGTGTCCCCTCTCTTCCGCTAAATCTGAGTGCTCTGAAGAGTACATAGCTTCTGATATTAGCACGTTTGCACCATTTGCCGCCTCTCGCAGCGTATCACAAGGTCGTGTGTCACCCGTATAGACTATCTTTAGTGGCTGGGGTTTGGGGCTTGTGACGTCGTCAGGACTAATCTCTGTCCCGTTGACAAGCTTGACTGATTTGCCGTCTGCGAGTTTTCCCCATAGTGGACCCTTTGGAACTCCTATTTTCTTTGCCTCTTCAGGATTGAACTCTCCTGTAGGTCGCTGATATGTCAGCTCATAACCAAATGCCAAGCCTCTATGGTCCACCTCGAAAGCTCGTATCTGGAGATTATCAACGTTGAAAAGAATTCCACTTTTGATGCCGTAGACGGTTGTCTTGAAGGTGGTTCCCAGATTTATAGTGGCTTGGTTCATTTTGACATAAGGAATCAACTCAGGAGGCCCATAGATCTCTAGAGGTTTGATACGACCGAGGAGTGAGAATCTCAGCAGCAAACCACCCAAACCTAGAACATGATCGCCATGCATATGCGATATCAAGATGCACATTTTCTTGTTCTGACCTAAACCGGCCATCTCAAACTGCCGTTGTGTGTCTTCACCGCAGTCTAGCATTAGATTCCAGCCGCTGTGACGTACTACTATACTTGGATGGTTTCTTCCAGCAGTTGGTATTGATCCGCCTGTGCCTAAGAAGACAATGTCAATCACAATGCCACCGTACGAATCGGTCATAAACGAACCAAGATATGAGTTACGACTATGGTGAATTCTATGCAAGATCAACAGGTATTGTACCTCTCTTGGCCTCTCGACGAATCCGTCCAAACGAGCGTGCATCGAAAAAGTCGCCTTGATTCCACTTCCATGCATGTTCGCGGCGATTGAACATTGCATCAGCCTTGTATGTCTCCTCGGTCCCAGCAGAAAGCACATGCGCAGAGTAATCATCTACCCTGGACATCCAGTTGGCAAGAGCTTCGATTAATCCTTCAGATGTGCCTGGAGGTAATGCAGCCATCTGGAGAACTCTCTTCTTAGAGGTTTCTAGGTTCACTAGCCTAGTCAGATAAGTCACGGGCAGAAGACTCCATGCAGTTAGAATGTTGCCGGCACATTCGGGTTCAGATAAGACAAGAACTCTATCTGTCAGGTATGGAACTCTTACTCGAGGTCGGGGAACAACTACCTTGTCCTCCAGCAGAGAAGCCCGCTTTCGAAAAGCTGTACTATAAGATAGGCCAGTGGCATTGACAATCTGATTTGCTGTGGCATCAAAATTGACGACAAGTTCATCGATAATCTTGAGATCTGCTGGTGTGAAATATATTCGCTCCTCAGTTGGTGAAGAGTCGCTGACGATGATATCACTATCACTTTTTCTTATTTGCGTGGACCAATGGAACTTGTCAAAGACCCAGCCAACTCGTGGCTTGCAGTACTTCCCGTTGAACCTCGACTGTCCAGGCGAGAGTTTCCAGGCAGAGGCTCTTGTTGATGTGCTTCTAAGGGACCGAATCATGTCTAGGAGGTCGCCTATCCTCTCGCTAGGAAGAGTGGCCACCAAGAGAACAAGTGGTTCGGATCCATCGACAAAAAGAGTTTTGGTGATATAGGGTGAAGAAAGAACTAGTTCAGGAGTTTCAAGAATCACAAGCACTCGCTCAAGTCCTAATTTGGATGCATTAAAGGCACCCTCCATCCGAAGAACCTCAGCTCGTCGAAGGCGTTGGACTGCACGTCTGGCTTGTGAGTAACTCAGTCCTGCTCTTGCGGCTAGCTGTTTAATTCCAATTCCAGGTCCGTTGAGGCTCTCAGTCAGAACAGACTGCTCGGTTTCGCTGAAAATGGACACATTCCGTTTCCAGATCTCCTCAATAAGCGACCAAACATCCTTTTGTGTAATCAGCTCTACTCCACCTAGCGCTTCTACCTCATTGAGTCGTGTCTTTAGGGCCATGCAAAGACTCCCACGATGACTCTCAGCAATCTGTATCAACTGGTCTATTTCCGGTCCATACTGAAACAGATCGAGCTCCTTCTTTTCCTCCAAGCCGCATATTATCTTGATGAGGGTCCTAGCATCATGAGAGAAATTCATGGTCTTGACTTCCGTTGATATCAGCACCTCTGATGGCCTCCAAAGTAGTTTGTAATATTTGCCCGATACTGCGTTCAGGCAGACCAATAAAAGGTCCACAGAGAGTTCTAGACTGACTGAGAGTCACTCCACAAGGATTCAAAGTAAGCTGATGCCATTGCTGCGAATACTGGTGCTGATGAGTAGATACCAAGAAACTCCCTCTCGGTGTCACTGGCAGCAAGCATAATCAATGTCTGCCTGTTATCAATGACCAGCCCCGCACCAAATACTCTATCACGTGTTCGGACCTCGAAACCTTTTGGGATGATGGACTTGAGTGCTGAATCGACACGCGAGGTAAGGACTCTTACTCGGCTCGCTTTCACAGAGAACACCTTGTCGATAACAGGGGAGATATCCTCAGTCTCTATGGCGAGAGTGGGGACTGATAATAGAACTGAGTCCCGAGATGAATCGAGCATCTCTAACGCTTTAGCCAGGATTGCAGCTCTTCCGTGTAATAACCAGACGTCCCTTGTCGTAGCTGTTGTCTCCTGTTCAAAGAGTGGCTGAAGCTCATCTACAACCTGCTTGCTTGCCATCTCGATTCTCTGCTCCAAATCCAATCTGACTAATTGAACAATCTCAGTCGGCGATTTTGCTGTATAGAGCGTTGGTCGTCCCTTGCTGACCGTGATGAATCCTTTCTCTTCAAGGCGGCCCAGCACGTCATATATTCTTGAATAAGGCACCCGAGACTTGGAACTGATATCAGATGCGGCCATCTGCGGCCCACCCGAAATCATAGACAGATAGGCATTGGTCTCATACTCTGTGAGGCCCAGCTCCTTCAGTGCTTTCAGAGTCGCGTCACTGACCGACATTATCACCACTGTGAGTGGTAAAATAATGTGACCTATTAAGTGATTCCGACCCGCTAATACTTCTCAACATACCATTCAAGGAACTTTCGAAAGGCCTCAGTTCGATGAGATATCTTGATCTTCTCGTCCATGGAGAGCTGAGCATAGGTTCTGGTTTCACCCTCAGGAATGAATATCGGATCATATCCGAAGCCTCCTTCACCCATTGGCTCGGTCGTGATATCCCCATATACAGTCTCTATGAAATTCCTAGAGACCCATCCGTTTGCAAAGCCAACAGCTGTATCGAAGTAGGCGTCCCTATCATCAACTCCCTCCATCAACTTCAGAACTCCCTCAATTCCGATTGACTCAAGAACATACCTTGCCGTTGGACCCGGGAATCCATTCAATGCTTCAATAGCTAAAGAAGTATCATCCACTACAACAGCGCGCTTGAGCTTGCCATATGCATACTTGGCAGCCTCTAAAGCTACATTTCCCACACTGAGGGAACGAACCTCATACTTGGAAAGGTCATTTGTTTCAAATGGCACGTCATACTCTTCAAACAGTGGAGTGAGCTCTCTTATCTTGTGCTCGTTCTGCGTTAATAGAACCAAGCTATCCCTTGACATAAGCCAATATCTCCTTCAATACCATATACGAACTTCGAATACGCTCTAGCTCGAACATTCCTGTGACATTCCAAAGAATCATGTGGTTCAGTCCTACGCGTGCGTAGTCTTCAAGCTTCTTGATTACCTTTTCTGCGTCTCCAGCTATATAGAACTCATCGAGAACTTCGTTCGGGACTTGTTCGATAGCCTGCATCGTCTGCTCTCTATTGTATCGCATTGGAATGTAATCGGTGAGTGCGTTGAAGTCATCTCCAAAGGGATGAGCAAAACCCAATCGCTTCCAGCCATCTAAGGGGAACAAAAGCGCAAATGCTTTTGCAATTGGATTCTCTTTCAATTCTTGGCACACTGAAGAGTCATCATCCAAGATACACCAATTCCAGAGTGCCGCTGTAAAGGTGCCCTGCTTATCGAGTTTCTTTCTATGGTTGTTAATCTCGTTGAG
>JAHQWZ010000114.1 GCA_029856425.1 Candidatus Thorarchaeota archaeon | reverse complement strand
TGATAACAGGAGTATCCGTTTCCGGTCAAACATGTCAGTTAACAAGCCAGCAACTAGTCCTAACAAAAACCCAGGTAAGTAATTAAAGATGCCAACAATGCTAAGCATGCTCTCAGATCCAGTTACATCCAATACCCACCAGAAGACACTCATCAAGAAGAGCGCATCTGCAACGCGAAATCCAACGAATCCTCCCCAGAAGGCAGCAAAACTTCTATTTTGGAGAAGTCCGATTAATCCGATTTTCTCTGTATCAGTTGGCTCGAAAACGCTTGGAAACAGGTCACCATCACTAGTCATCTAGGTATACCTCTTCCTATTTTCAAACATACTTCTTCATAGAATATTACTGCCAAATTGGGGATTACTTGACGCCTGAGTATCTTTCAGAATTGAGATAGTGAATGAACACAGATACGCAATAGTATAGAATCGCTGGTGTTCCTAGTAATCAATTTGACTAGCTGAGCCTGACAATTCACCACGAACTGCCAAGTATTTCATAAGCACCTCAATAAGGTAACGATGGTCCTCAAGCAGTTCTACTACATGACATGGCATCTCTTCCACCGGTAGGTGATCTAAGCTGAACCAACAAGCATCAGCCTCCTCACATCCTGGGCGTGTTTCATATGATGTCGCAATAAGGAGATATCTATTCACCATATACTGATACTCAATTCCTCCCCTTGAGTCCCAAAGAACAATATCCTTTGTATTGATGAGTCCTAGAGTTTCTGATTCAATACCTGCTTCCTCATGGACTTCTCTTGCAATGGCATCCATCTGAGTTTCTCCAATCTCAAGAGCACCTCCTGGAATTACCCAGAGTCCATCGTTTGGTGGTTTTTTTCTCTTAATCAAGAGCACACCTTCACGACACACAACTATTCCGGAAACGGATGCTAGCGGGAATTTTGAGTGTCTTCGACTATCCATCTAAAGCCTCCCTTACTCCATTATGAATGTTTGATTTCTTCATGATCTGTAATTATCTGAACACTAACAGGAGATGAAGAACTAGGTCTAACATGGAGAGAAGTGGTTTGAAAAGCTAAGCAATGATGAAAATTGAATGGGATGTCAAAGAAGAACTATCTCTACGATTATAAATTTTGGATAGTTTTTCTTTGAGGTTGTCGAAATAGGTAGTGTACTTATTTTTTACCCCAGAAAACAAGGGTGCCTAGTTCAAGCACCCCAGTTTCTCTAAAATGCTTCTTCATGATTGATTCAATCTCATGAAATTCCATGAGTTCAAGCTCTGGAAAGATCTGCATCATGCTATTACTGATGAACGATCCAAAGTCAGGACCCATGCGAATTGGTGGGGTTAGGAAGGGAATTGCAAGAAAGACTGTACCACCCTTCATCAAAGTTCTCTTACATTCTTCAATTGATGGGCTAAATGAGCTCCTCTTTGGGATTCCTAGAAGCCAGATGTCCCCATACACATCTTTCTTGACAGGGAGGTTCTGAATATTCCCCTTCATAGCGTGTGGTTTAGGATGGATATTCGAAATGCCTTGAAATCTTCCAATGAAATCAACTCTTCTACCCCTCATTGTAGCAAACAGAATCTGAATGAGGCCATAATCAGAATCAAGGAATTGGTGGAATGGTGCGATAAGTGCCCTTGAATTCGAGAAGGTGATTTCAGAGAGCTGTGAAAGGTTTGAGAAGTGCAAAGTAGAAAACAACCTGTATTTCCGGTATATATCGATCATAAGTTTGAATGCATTTTTAATTAGAAGAAAAACACGCTGTCTTCCATCCTGAGTCAAAAAATACACCTTACGGTCCGGTCCTCTAACTCCTACCTCAATAGTCCCTTCAATCAAGCCTCTCGCCTCTAAATCGTTCATCCACCGATATAGGGTATTGAGTCTCATGTCAGGATAGTTCTCTAAAACAGTATTCCATATACCATAACCGTGAAGAGATTCGTTACTCAAGAGAAGTAGTATTTCATCTTGAATCCGTGATTTTAGAGCCATTCGAGGTGACTTCCTTTTTCCGGTGACGCCATCTCGACCTCCGATAGCTATTTGCTCAACTTCAATCTGTAGATATTGTTTCTTTGAAGTGTTTCCTGAGCAAGTCCCATTTGACAAGATAATCACACTCCGGCAACATATTATAAATTATATTGCCGTCTTTTCTATTGACGGTTTGGGCAATAAGTACTTAATAATTTTGCCGTCTTAGCATTATATAATAGACCAAGAATTACATGTACTCCATTTGGCCATTCGACGAAAACACAGTGAATTAATATCAGTAAGGGTGTTAGAATTTGGTGCGGAATCGGGCTTCTTTGGATAATAAGGATATGAGAATAGTCAGAGCACTCGACAAGTATGGACCAAAAACAACAACAAAGGATCTTAGCAAGAGATTGAAGATTCCACCAAGAACATTACGTTATCGACTGTCACGTTTAAGGTCACACGGGTATCTCCAGCCATTTAGGTATTCTACACGTGAAAAGAAAATCGGTCTAGGAGAGAATATTTTAGTCCTAGACCTATCTTCAAGTAGCAAACCATTCCCTACAGAGTTCTTTGAGAAGACTCAAGCTGTTGGCTGGTATTCATCTACCTATGGCACCATGAATGGTTTCTTAGCAAATGTTGTGTACCCACTTGAAAACCCAACTGCGAATCTAAAGATATTAGAGGTGCTTAGAGATGCGGGAGCAATCTCCGATTATTTGATCTTCGACCTGTTCAGCTACACAACCAAAGGATGGAATTTCTCTGGGTTCGATTCTAATGGTAGATGGATATGGAATTGGCGTAATTGGCATCAGCAGATAGATTCAATCCTAGAGAATGAAAAGAGTGATGTCAAACTAGATGTCGAAAATCAGACCCAGATTGCATTTGATTCAAAGGATGTATCTCTTCTGCAGATGCTCCACGAAAATCCCAATGTAACGCAGAAACAAATATCCCTCAAACTTGAACTCTCAATATCACATGTTCGCAGAAGAATCCAGAGATTAGAGAATCATGATGTTATACAAGGATACAAACCCATTTTCACACCTTTTAGAGACACTCTCACACTTATTTGTTTCATCGAATCTATTTCCTCCATAAAGCAAATCCTGGCCTGTATGTATGAGTTACCATATACATTGGACATATTCATCGAGTCACCAAGCAAAGTTGGTTTACGAATTAGACTATCAGCAAATGATATTGTTGGATTCTTTAGTGGTTTAGATCGCTTGCGTCATCTTATGGACTCTCTTTCAGTCCAGATACTACACAATGCTGTGTCTTTTGGTTCATCACGTTTGTACGATTTATACGATGCAACAAATGGGAAATGGATGACACATAGCTCTGCTTATTTTAGATGGCTTAAGGATTTGCTGGGTGACAGATAGTATTGACTCGAACCGGGAAAAAAAGGTCATATAACTTATTGATTGTCTGCAGCTGAACTGGCAATGATGCGGGTTTGGAGTTGAAGAAACTCAAGCAAAATCCTTCACTTATTTACAGGTCGGACTTACGCGATTATAAGAGGGAGAATCGAGATGCTCTCGAATATGATTAGGTGAATAGGGATTGTTGTAGGTGGAAAAATAAGCGGGTCATATTGGAGAGTCACTAAATGAGCTTTGAAAAAAAGCGACCAGTTGAACTAATCTTCCTGGGATCTGGGGGTCCTTTTACTCTCCCCCAGTTCTTCTGTAGGTGTGAAGTCTGCAATGCAGCACGAAAGAATCCTTCACAATGTAGAACAAGAGCCTCAGTCGCCATCATAGGCGAGGAAGTGACTCTTATTGATGCTGGACCGGACTTGGAGATGCAGTTAGAGCGTGAGAACATACACAGAGTCGATAACATCTTCATAACACATTGGCATTATGACCACATAGCTGGCCTAGGATCAGTTGGTTATCCACAAGCTATGTATGGTTGGAATCCAATAGATATCTATGTCCCAAAGAATCTGGCGACTCATTTTGATAATGAGCTTGCTTTTCTTAAGGAGCGACTCGTTCTGCATCCGATAGTTCCTAGTGATGTCGCAGAGCTGTCAGATGCAGAGTGGGAGGTGGTGAAGACAGAACACACAATGAATAGTGTTGGTTTCATAATCAACTCAGAGAAGAAAGTAGCATACTTGGTTGACACAGCGCTTCCTCCAAATGATACGACTCTGAGGATTAGGGATGCAGATTTGCTAATTGTTGATGCCATGCTCGATTCAATAGATACTGAATGGAGGCATTTTACAGTGCAGGAAGCCATTGAGTATTGTAAGAGCACAGGCATTCCAGATTGTATCTTGACTCACCTCTCCTGTCATCGTTGGGAAAACCAGAGATGGCTTGCGGGATTAAGTCACTCACAGAGATTGGATCTAGAGAGAGACAATCCCGGAATACGTTTTGCTTATGATGGTATGAGAGTCCAAATATAATCAATCCCAGCTTCATAGACCTTGTTTATGCATTATTGCTTTCTTGCGAATCTAATCAGAAACAGACTTACTAGTCCATATGTTCAGTGTATATACCACGCAAAATCACCAATGCAATGCAACTAACTATTAGATTTTGAAGGAATCTTCACAAGAAATTTGCATGTCTTGTCACCCCGTCCGATTGCAGAAACAAGCTCTACTTGAACAGAAAATTGAAGCAATGCTTCTAGTATTTCTTTTGCCCATCCTATGGAGCAATCACACCAAACTGTACGATCTTTAACAAGCTCTGCTTGTACAAGCAAGCATCCGCATTCATAGCATTCTGAAATGATTGTATTATCATCAAAGACCCATTCAGCACACCAAGGTACTTCTTGATTCAGTAATTCGATTCGTTCTTTAGTATCACTTGTTTTTTTAACAATCTTAGTAACTGTATCTAGACTTATGTTCCACTTAGGAGGACAGGGGAGCTTGGCGCATTCTTTTCCGCACGCCATCATGACCCTTCTTCTGACTTCAACACTCTCAGTTTCTAAAGCCTTTAGTATAGCAGCTAATAATTCGCCTGCTCTGCATTCAATTGCGAGTTGATTGGAGCCATTTGCCATTCTAATATTCCTCAATCATCTGATTTTGACAATCAGATAGCTTATTCTCTTAAGGGATTAGCTCCAAACTATCAATAATTAGCAGTAGCATCTACTCAGGATGATGGATAAACGGTTCTGATTCACCAAAACGAACAATCTCAAGTCCGAGCTTTCTTCCTAGTTGCATAATCTTATCCCTGATGGATATGCCTTTTCATCCTAAGACGTAGCGTGATTCTAAATTAAGCTCGATGGGATCTCTTTCTCGATGGGTAGCCAAGTTTCATCCTTAGTTCTTCTAGAGCTTCGACCAAAGCCTCTATAGTGGCACCCCGATATCCACCCTCTGGTTCCATAGTAACCAAACCAGAATACCGCCAATTATCCCTAATCAAGCTGATAACTTCATCAAACGTTCGCGTAGATGAGTCAAAAATCCATTGTTCATCAGCCAAACGACCGCGTAGGTGTATGTTCACAATTCGTGGGAGTAGGTCATAGTATCTATCAAGCTCATCATAAATGCAGGCCCATCTTGTATCGAGGGTTATGTAATTGAATTGTTTTGATATTTCAAAAGGGGTGAGACCGTCAACACTTGTTGGCACATTTTCTACAGAAGCTCTGACGTCAGGGAATCTCAGCTGATAATCATCTAGTATATCAGAAAGAAATCCATTATCAATCGTCCTTGTCCAAGTATCCCAGAAATGGAAGACTGCCACTTTGGATCCTAGAGCATTGCAGAAAGAAAGAGTTGTATTAATTAGCTCTTTACCTCTCTCGATGTCATCCTCATCACCTGCGCATAGGCAAATACCCACATCTCGATTCGCATGGACTGATAGAATTGGCAAACCTGTATTTCTGATCGAATTTGCCAATTCATCAATCGTAAATTTTGAACATGACTTCCAAGCTCTCGCGCGAGCACCAATATGACTACTTTCTCTATTCTCATCTCTTGGTGGGCCAACTGAATCCCACTCAGCTATATTCTGAAATTCGAAACCATCAATTACTGCTCGGCTGTGGAGTGTGTTCATAAGAGATACAATTGTGTTGAAGTCATAGTATTCTTTTCCTAATAGATGCGAAAGCGATCCAGTTGAAAGAGATAGTAACCTCATACACGTTCCTCAACAGATATTAGATGGATTTCTTCTCTGATTCGAGCATTTCTTCAATGGAAATCT
>JAHQWZ010000113.1 GCA_029856425.1 Candidatus Thorarchaeota archaeon | reverse complement strand
ATTCAAACAAAGGGATAATCCAGTTTGATGATCTCATTGGCCGTCAGTTCGGCATAAGGGTTGAGAGTCACTCTGGGACTATCTTTCAGGTACATCGCCCAACGCAGACGGACATCCAAATCGCCATGGGGAGGAACACCCAGATTGTCTATCCAAAAGATGCGGGTATAATCCTCATTGAGGCAGGTATTGTTTCTGGGTCAGTAGTCGTTGAGTCCGGAACAGGCTCAGGCGCGCTCACAGGCATCCTTGCACGAGCAGTTGGAGAAACTGGACATGTCTACACATACGAGATTAGGGAAGACATGTACAAAGGCGCAGAGAGGAATCTAAAACGCTACGGTCTCTTAGGCAACGTCACGATGCATCACAAGGACATCTTGGAAGGGATTGAGGAGAATGATGTGGATGCGATTGTACTGGACCTTGCCACGCCATGGGAGGCTGTCGATGATGCGCATAGGGCATTGAAGGCCAGTCATGTCTTTACGAGCTATAGTCCCACCATTGAGCAATCAATGAAGACCTGCAAGGCGCTGGGGGATTCGGGAAACTGGGGAATGATAAAGACTGTTGAGATCCTTCAGCGAGAGATCATGGTGCGAGAGGGGAAGACAAGACCTACGACATGGATGGTGGGTCATACAGGATACATTACATTTGCTCGTTCCATTGAATCCGGATGATTTGTGTGAGACGGACGTTTTGCCAGTCTAAAACCTTATATGCAAATGAGTCAACTGTTCATTGTCGATTGTTGTCGATTATTGTTGATTATTGTCGAGCGAGATTGGAATGACTTACCGCCATAAAAAGACCATTTGTTCTAAGAGGACCCGAGAGATTCTGGAAAGATATTCCAGTCATGGTGACCAGAAGTATGCTTCGGCACAACATGAAAGCGCCATAAACTTGGATGATTCAGAGAAATCCATAGACGAGAATTGTCTGGAGGCTGAAAATGTCCGAAACGAGGATGCAGACCTCATAGATGACGAGATTCAGCTCCCACCAATTCCAGTCAATGAAACAGAAGGGCTCGAGGACTATACCCCGATCGAGGAGCCCACCTTTGAGGTAGAGGCCACCAAGGAAGAGATGGAGAAGAAGCGAAAGAAACGAAACTATGTGGAGTTTCGTGATGATTATGCATGAAAAGGAATGGGGAGAATGAATAAACCAAATATTGATGATCTGATGGATGAGATTAAGGAGCTCACTCAGACTGTCCTTGAGCTTAGAGAGACTGTTAACAACTTGAGTTCGAGAATCACTGAGACCAAGAACCAAAGAAAGCCTCAAGCCGAACCCGTTTCCTACAAAATCTTGTATGATCAAGGCAGTATGATAGAGGGAGATGCCAGTTGGGCACGTCTTGTCGGACTTCTGCAGGGAAAACACACAGGACTGACAGCATCAGAGCTTGCCAATAAGTGGGGCAAATCGCGTTCTCGAACCAGTGAGGTATTAAACAGGCTGGTCGAGGAAGGTCAGCTCATCAAATATAGGGATGGCAGAAGAATCAAGTTTCGCGCGCCATAGGGGCAGAAACCGCACCTAAGCTAGTACAGGATTAGCGAACTAGGTACTCTTAAGTACAGCCTGCTTTTCATAGGTCGGATATACATAGTTGCCGAAGGTTATTGGCATTGATTAATACCAGGGCCGGAGAAGATGCAAAAAGCGTAACTGAGGACATTGAAGTATATACAAGCAGACTGTATGATTTGAACATTCATGCACAGGATGCGGTCAAGGATTTTGCACTTCATGATATTGACGATATGGAGGGGGTTGAGGAGAAACGTATCGCGATGCATGATGCTTTCACAGAGCTATATGATGAGATTGCGACCTTCAGTGAAGAGATTCGGGGAGAGGACTTTGACATTGCATACCTTAGAGAGAGAATTGAATATGCTGAAGGAGATACTAAGGAGCAGCTCGAGAATGCTCTGAAGGAATTGATGACTAAAGCCCAAGAGACACAGGCTGATGTTTGGATGGCTAAGGTAATGGCATGGCTCCATCAGGCAGCAGCAGCCAGCGGACCTTTCATCGAGAGTGAGCATCCAGAAAAAAAGAAGAGTGCTTCGAGGCATCTTGCTGAGGTATACACAATGCTGGAAAAGCCGTTCTCTGCTGTGCCGTCCAAAGTAGATGGAACGGAGAAATTGAGACGGGTTGCTCTAGGACATAAGGCATACAGTCTAATGAGTGCAGGAAGAAAGAAAGGCGACAAAGAGCTTGCTGAGATTCTTGGCAAAAACAAGACGGCAGAGGCAGAGTTCTACGACGAATTTCTCAATGAACTGATCGGTAAGGAGAGCACCTTTAGACAAGCATTCAATCCATTCGACGAACTGATCTGGCGCGATATCCTTAGTTCCTTCATATTTGAGCAGGCAACTGACCTCTATAACGAATCGCTTCCACACTTCAATAAGAACAGGAAGACCAACAGGCAGAAGATATCGCTGATTAGATCATGGAAACAGAACACTGCCGGATTGAGTGAAGTGTATCTCGCAATGACTTACAACGACATTGCAGATGCGCAGATGAGAGCAGGTAATCTTGAGGATGCATCCAAGCTGTACCAGACCGCTTCGGATGCTTTTGGCAGAGCTGAGAAGTGCTTCAGAGAGGAATTGCAGCTTCAGGCCAATGCAACTCAATCTATGGCGGATAAGGACCAGAAAAAGGCACAGTCCCTCTTTTGCAGGGCAGAGGCGAATGTCAAGACGTTATCAGAACTCATTCTCATGAACAACAAGAAGGAGTCAGTAGTTGTTCTGAATGAAATATTCAAAGACCTTAGGAAAGCTGAGAATCTCTCCAAGACGAGAGACCTCACCGGAGCTATAAAAGCAGACCTTACTACCTTCGCATTTGTGGAGGATCAGCTCAAGAAAAGGAAGATCAATAACCTTGGAGGAATCGCAGAACAGATTGATTTTGCCAAGCAAATCAGGAAAACGTCGTTGATACAGAGTGTGAGCAAGGCGTTGGATGATACTAGCGCACATATGGCTGAAACGCCTGTAGATGCCATAGAGGCAATTCGCGAGGGACTCGACACCTTAGGAATCCTCCTTAGTCTCGAAACCGATGACGACGAAGTAGCCGACCTAAGAAACAAGACAATTGCATTACTTAACCATGTCAAGTATGTGATTCAGTTTCAGCAGAGTTCGAAGCTCCAACAGGGGGTCAAGTTTATCCTCTCACGGATTTTGGAGAACCTTCATGCAATGGAGGCTTCATCCTACTATAAGGTCATAGGAGAAACCGCCGCAGCTGGTGAGATGACAGATCTTGGGAAACTGGCTCTTGCCACATCATATGCTTCAGAAGCACAGGTATACTCAAGGCAGGCAGAACAGTGGGCGTTTCGGTCCCAGATGGAGCGCATTAGCTTCTTCAAGGTCATATCAGACGAGCTGGCTCAATTGGAGGGAGATGACTCAGACTCGATTGACAGTGCTATGGAAGCCCATGACATCACAATAAAG
Organism: Candidatus Thorarchaeota archaeon; assembly: GCA_029856425.1. Lineage (GTDB taxonomy): Archaea > Asgardarchaeota > Thorarchaeia > Thorarchaeales > Thorarchaeaceae > SMTZ1-83. The sequence continues at coordinate 2,725 of JAHQWZ010000113.1, read as the reverse complement.
CGCATAAAACAGACCCTAGCAGCTTTTGAGTCTGCAGCAAACGAATTGGCCAGTGTCAAAGGGACGGAAATCAGAACCAAGAATAACGTCGAGGCACAGGTCAACCAGCTTCAGGCGGTGGTCATGAAGTTCAAGGGAGATCTGAGTAGACTCGAGGGGGCAAAGAGTGATTTCTTGGCTGAGTTCGAGTTGAAGAAGGGGGAGAAGTCACGTGCCCTTCGCTACTTCTCTGATGCGAATGACCATCTCAGAGAGGCTGTGGGTAACTATACTGTGGCTGCACAGGTTTTCCAACAGAGCGGAGACGGACAAGCGGCCCAGAGTGTTGACACCAAGGCAAAGACAAGCGACCTCTTGGCACGTACAATATGGGACAGCAGCAAACGCATCGAGATGAACCAAGATCCCTCAGAAAAGGATGATGCAGTGCTTGCTGCGCTATATATGGGCGGAGGGCAGTAGGCCTGTTTGCCCCCCAACTCATGAGACCGCGTAACTCTCTTGCGATTGGAGTGTCCCCATAGGCATGGTGTGGATTCGGTCTGCCTTGAACGGTACAAAGGCAACACCACCTGCATGAAAGAACTTGCTGAACCATTCGACGAAATGCAAACGGAGTGTGTGCATGAACGCGAGCAAGCCCTCTAGTATTCCTACAATGAAAGTACCAATGATTGCGCCAAGCAAGGGCAGATGTGGCGTATGCGGAGCACCAACAGTTTGCGGATGAACTTCATGTGGAATCAATTCAACTCCAAAGAGTGATAGATCGGGAAATGGAATGTATATTATTGCGGGAATAAGTGTGAAGAAGACACCACTGAGAATCACGTGGACTGTATTGAGTGCAAAGATACGTGCATAGCTGACTGTATGACTGATCATGCCTATTGCATACTCCAAAAACAGGACTGCACCGTCCATGCCTCCTTTGAAAGATGCCACAGCCATGATGATCATAGGTGCAATGAATGTAAACAGTGTGAAGTACAGAGGCGGAATGCCAGAAGCCAGATACACTCCATTGTTCGCAATGCCATAGCCTATGCCCGAAATTGGAACCCAGAGATACACTTGGCCAGCAGTGCTGAACCAGTTATTGACACTACTGTAGCTCACGCCGAATAGCAGGTTGATGAATCCATAGTATAGGATAAGATAGGAAATGCCTACTATTGCTTCGCGACGCTCATGATGCTTGATTTTTGTATAGATATTCAGAATAATGCCAAGTATGATATGGATTGCACCAATCTCTATTGATAGCTTGAGCATGTGTGCCGCTCTATAGGGATTGGCAATCATATGGCCATGCCCGTCATCGATGTAATGAGCGAAGGTAGGCCATAATGGCTCGAATACTGTTTCAGCACCGAAGAAGCTCCCAAACAGGAATCCACCAATTATGGCAAAGATACCCATCATGATGAGCCCTTCAGCTCCAGACTGAAGATAGCCCATAATCTGGCCCCAGTCATCTCCACGCCTCTTTGCTCGTACACCCGCGAGGCCAATTAAAAGAATCAGTAGTCCTTGCCCAATGTCTGCAAAGACGAACCCGAAGATTATGGGAAATGATAGAAACATGACTTTTGTGGGATCAAGGTCGTGTCGAGATGGTATTCCAAAAGCCGTCACTACGTCCTCAGTGGGGTCCATAAAAGAAGGGTTATCAAGATAGGTAGGCGCCTCGTGTTCTGCGAAGTCTGGATGCTCGAATTTGATGTCAACAACAGCGCCTGTCAGTTCACGAAGAACCTTCTCGAACTCCTCCTCAGTGCCTACAGGTATCCAACCCCAGGCCTTCACTGACTGCTCTGTGTAGACCAAGTACCTTTTGACATCGACTCTTCTCGTTTCAATAGCTAGAATCTCCCATGCCGCCAGAATCTTCGGTCCCCATTCACGAGCAATGTTCTTCTTACGTGCCTTGAAACTCGAGATCTCCTCCTCAAGTTCAGTGATTTTCTGTTCTGCTTTCTCAACAACGCGTTCTGGTTGTCCCTCAGCGCCCTCAGGCATCACAAAAGACTCGAACTCCATAGCGGAGAGGATGCGTTCAACTGCATCTCTCCTCTCAATAGGAATGCTCAATGTTGCTACTGATACGCCTCGCTTCAGTGGGAGGTGTTTGAATGCGAAAGCATCCTCAGTGACCTCCCTGATGCTCCATTCCAACTGCGAAACACGACCGGTAGGCAACACTCCAGCAGTGCTGAAGGTAAAGTCTGTTGCTCCTAGCCTGCTGGGATCAATCCCTAATGGTTTGAGAGATATTGCAACATCCCTGATTGCCTGCTGTTTGTCCAGCTCGAACTTAGCAGCCGCAAATTCAGTGTCAATCTCTAGCAGCTCAGGCTCAACGGACTGAATAACTTCAGAAGCGTTGCTTATTGAGTCAGTTATCTTGCGGTCATCAATCTCGATTTTGGGTCCAGCCCGTCTGGATGAATCAAGATCCAAGGAGTCAATCATCTTCATGATCCTGTCTAGAGCCACAAAGACTGTTTCCTCATCGCGCGATCTCTTGACATCAACAATGGATGCGTGTTGAGTGACATCAATAAACTCGAATAGTCCGAACGCCTGGAGGGCTAGGAGGACCTCACGTTCATAGTCCTTGTGAGAAACGACCCTTGCAACAATCATCTCTGCGGGGCTCAGTAGGCCCATATCTATCACCCTTGGATTAGAGCCGACTCCTTCCGAATGTAGCAAGAAGCCA
>JAHQWZ010000112.1 GCA_029856425.1 Candidatus Thorarchaeota archaeon | reverse complement strand
AATGTGGCGTTCAGGTTTCGTGATACAGTGAACTGTACACTGACCGGTTGCAGTTCTGGAAGTCTCTCGAACGGACCTGCCGGAGTCCACCTGTTTGGCGCAGTGAACACAACCATTTCACGTAACCTCTTTCAGGTACGTGGTGTCATAGCCTACAGCAGCATTGACTGCTCAATCATAGAAAACGAGTTCGTGGGGAAAAGTTGGGCTGATGAATACGGCATTCGCCTCTCAGGACCACACAATGTCACCGTGGCTGGAAACGATCTGCATGGTTTCTATACTGGTATCTTTTGTGAGAGTAGTACAACGAAGGTCACCATATTCAACAACACCATCCATGATAACCAATACTATGGTATCAGGCTGGGTGGCACCTCTGGCTTCTGGATCTATAACAATTCATTCTGGTACAATGCCCAGGCAAATGCATTAGACGATGGACTGCTGAACTACTGGGACGACGGCGTCAGCGTAGGCAACCTTTGGGATGACTACAGCGGAAGTGGGGTATACTATATATCCGGGTCTGCAGGTTCAATCGACCGTTTTCCAGGAGTCTATCAGACACCATCAACCACGACAACTGCCAGCACAACCACTACAACAACGACGCCGACCATCAATGGAACAATGCCACTTACATACATTTTACTTGGGATTGGCGTGGTTGGTCTTGTGTTCGTTTTCGTCGTCCTTCTACGTAAGAGAGGATAATCCAGCAAGAGAATATACAGAGCAATTTCTCTCGATATTGCATACTATGGAAACTCCTCAGGCTCCTCAAGTCGCTCATTGATTTTTCTCCTGAGTGTCTTCATGCCTGGCGAGTCTGAGATAGTGACGGTTTCGCTCAGTATGCGCATCGCGGCCTCAGGCACACCAATCTGTGTCTGATAGTCTGCCTTCAATAGGGCATGTTGGATGCGGGTAGCTATTCGTTTAATTCTGAATCCTCTATCTTTGGAACGATAGTGAATGAAACGTACTTTGACATCTCATCAAGTAATGCATGCATCAAATGACAGAGGCTTTCGGGTGTGCCTAGGTTCCATCGAGATCTCAGCGTTCCCATATCATAACGAACTCTAATGAATGAGTTCATGTCAACTTCATCCACAAGGAGGTGAGCCTCTTTTCCAGCAACATGAATCAGTTCCTCGTTCTTGGTTGCAAATCCCTCGGAAAGGTAATAGGTATACTCCGGCCCTATGTTTTCCATTTTCTCAATAGTAATCTCTACTTCAAAGGAAGGTTCTGTTGTGGTTGCAGCAAGCACACGAATATCGTCAATAACTTTCAGAGTCTGACCTTTTCCTATCTTATATCTGACAATAATCTCCGAAACAAGATCGCACTGTGTAATACTTCGAAGCACATCACATTTTGTTAGATACTTGGTAATACGATGATGTAGAGGGTCCTTGACCAATTTACTTCCCATTGGTGCCCCTCTAAAGGCAGAGACATACCCTGCTATGTAGAAAAGTGCAACAAGGATGATTTCCACTATCGACCCAATTACAGGCCCTACAACATCCATTGAGAAAAGAACCATGAATCCCAGGAATACTGTGAGCATCAGAGTAATAGCCCAACCGCATCCATATACTGGATGACCTCCCAATTCACCAGTTCTGAAATCTCCTTCATAATACACCTCTCCAAAATCATCCAAATTTCGAACATCATCACTGAATTCAAGTCGGTCTGGATTCACTCTGGTAGCTCTTTTTCTTAGTGCTCCAAATAGACTCCCTAGAAGACAGGCTCCTAATGGTGCAAATCCAATAAGGAATACAACATCAACTCGATTGGTATACGGAGGGTCTCCCAGAGGATCCCAAAAGAGTTTCACAGTCAATAGTCCAACAATTACAATGAAACCCATAATCGTAGGAAGTGTCCATTTTGCCTGACCGCTTCTGTCAATCTCCTCGTACATACCACGCGCACACTCACGCATCCCGAGTTATGAACGAAGTTAAGGCTTGCGAGGAAATTAGGTTAGTCCAAGACAGCACGACCAAAACCGATCCCCTCTCTAAGTGAGAATAATTAATTCTTCTCTTGTATTGAACACAGTGTCATTCTCGGAACTCCTCATCATTGTTCCTGAGCCTCAGAGGGTGGTCCCCTAACTCTTTGAACTCGACAAGGGCGATGACTCTTGGTCAGATGTTCTTGATTCGTGGTAGAGCTTGTTTGCTCGTCTTCACACATCGCCAGGACATAGGAGTGTTTGAGTTGAGCGACCAGCTGCTTTTTGAGCTCTCTGATTCGGGTCTGATGCAACATCTAGCTTGCTAGGATAGGTCCAATACATAACATCTTAAGCGAATTCCCGCACTTTAGGCGTACAGGAGTACCACGAATAAGCTGCTTTTCAGACTGGTTTCTTTGAGGGTTCAATCCAACATCGCACTCCACGGAAGATCACGCTAGTTTTGTAGGACCTGTTATTCTCAAGCGAGAGTATATACAATGAGTTACGACGACAGAGAGCCTATTGAGGCTACAGTGGCCGAATTGAGGCCACAAATGAAGAATGTCACCATTTCCTTCAAGGTCATGGAGACTGGTGAAGAGCGTGAGGTTTCTTCCCGGAATAGCGGAGAGAGCCATCGCGTGATGGATGCTGTAGTTGGCGATTCAACTGCAGTTGTATCTGTGCCCCTTTGGGATGCACACATTGATGAAGTGGAGATTGGAAACACATACACACTGAAGAACGGCTACACAGGTCTGTTCAGAGGCAACCTACGACTCAACATAGGGAAGTATGGTGAGCTGTCTGAGGCTGAGGAAGCAATAGACGAGGTCAACATGGATGTTGACATGTCTGCCGAGGAGCATGAAGACTCGCGACGCAGGAGCTATGGCGGCGGTGGCGGCCGAAGCGGTGGTAGCTACGGTGGCCGTGATCGTGGTGGCGGTGGCGGTTATAGCGGCGGTGGCGGCGGCTACGGCGGCAGAGACCGTCGTGGTGGCAGCAGTTACGGTGGCGGTGGACGCGACAATCGTCGCAGGTACTAGAATTCACTGACAACACTAATGATTCCATGCAACTGATAGCAGTTGCGAAAACGGGCAATCAGTTGATTGCTCGTCACACTCTTTCTTTTTCAGAATTTAATGATTACTAAGTACTATTTTTTGTGTGTACTTATCCTAGATTGGTTATTATCCATTTTCGCTAAGATTACTTCAGATTTTATGCTAGGAGTTCTCTGAATGGAAGAAGAACCGACTCCCGTCCTGCTCAAGGTTGTCGCGCTTGGGGACTGGGCGGTGGGAAAGACAAGCTGTATCAAAAGATACACTGATAATTCATTCAGCGATGTGTACAGGTCTACAATTGGGACTTCTTTCTCAGTGAAGTCGCTTGATTTCACGAATCCATCGGGTAAACGACTGCGCATTCGACTTGTGATCTGGGACTTGGCAGGTCAGCCTTCGTATAACGAGCTTAGACGACGCTATATGGACGGCGCCCTGATAGGTCTGATTGTATATGACGTGACAAGACCTCCCACATTCATGACTGTTCACGAGTGGTTCATGAAATTTGTGGCAGTCTGTCCTAAAGCCAGTGTCGCTTTACTGGCAAACAAAGTAGACTTGGATGAAAGGAAGGTGCCAATTGAGGCTGGAAAGATGCTTGCTGAATGGTTAGAGGTGAAGTACTTCGAGATTTCAGCAAAGACAGGCAAGAATATTGAAGAGGTCTTTGCCGATCTGGTCTTCCGACTACCAGAAGTTCAAGATGTATAACTCTGCGTATCTTTCATGGTTCCACATCAGACAAAATGCTTACCCTATCCCATGCCTTCTCGTGGAAGTAGTAGAACAACATCTTCAGCAGGGCCTCAATGACTCCAATGCCAAAACTAATCTCTACAGAACCAGTGAAAATGAACGCCACGCTGATAGTTGTCGCAGTGGCCAAAGCCCTCCATGTCAACGTCTTTGCAGCTGCCCGTTTATCAATTCTTGTCATTCATCATCATCTCTTGTATCAGGTCTGAGATAGCGAGCGAATTCTTCAGATTGAGTTGAATGATATCTTGCTCACCAATAATGGTCTGGGATACTGCGTTCAAGGGGCTTCTTGTCTTTGTCAAGGTGGGTTGTTGTTTCTCCGGGACCAAGTTTCCGAAATGAGTCAGTAATACTTCAGACGCATCGAATTATGCTATGATTGATAGTATATTGGAAGAGAAATAGAAGAATCTAGCGGTTGTTATGGTGCAGGAAATGCGCAGGTGTCTTTACCGAATTATGTCTAAACAGCTAGCAGTGGTTCAGGTTCCATCACCGCAGCCAGGACTGTATGTCGCGGTAATCATACTTGTTATATTGATTCGGTGTAATTGTATGTCGAATGGCGTGTAGTTGGAAGGGGCATCATGTCCGAGTCGATAGATATCAGGACCGAGAAGCTTTCGAAACATTTTGGAAACATACGGGCACTTGTAGACCTTGACCTTGAGGTCCGTCGTGGAAGCACGTTCGGGTTTTTGGGTCCGAATGGTGCAGGAAAGACCACGACAGTAAGAATACTCTCTGGACTCCTGCGAGCAACGAGTGGGGATGCCACCGTATGCGGATATAACATTCACAAACAAAGAGATGAGATCAAGACTGTGACTGGCCTACTACCAGAAGCTCCCGGGCTCTACTCAAAGCTTTCTGCCGTCGAGTTTCTCGAGTTCATTGGAGCATTGAATGACCTCGCTGGAGAGATGGTCCGAAAACGAATTGACCGACTCTTGGACCTACTTGGTCTGGAAGGGAGACAAGATGATCTGCTTGAGTCTTACAGCTCAGGTATGAAACAGAAAGTCCTTGTGGCATCAACTGTGCTCCATGAGCCGCGTCTAGTCTTCTTGGATGAACCGACCTCAAGACTGGATCCTGCAGCAAGCGCACTGGTGAAAGAACTGATTCTTGTGATGGCAAAAGAGGTTGAAACTACCTTCTTCATATGTACCCATATGACAGATTTCGCAGAAGATGTGTGTGAAATCATCGGGATTCTGAACGAAGGGGTTCTAACCACACTGGGGCCTCCAAGCACAATTGTAGACAATGTCGGGGCTCGTGACTTAGAGGAGGCGTATCTAAAGATAGTGGGTGGAGAGGTGGACCGGACCAAGCTCCTTGCTTGGAGGAAATAGCCTTGGTCAATAAGTGGCTGACGATTGCTAAGGCTGAGTTTTTCGTACAAACATCCAGATTTCGCCGTTTCCGCAGAGAGGTCAGTTTCTTTCTCCTGGTTTTCGGAATCATTTGGGCCTTCTATATCGTGCCAGAGATTATGTCGGGCATACTCACAGACCTTGACCTATTGATTCAAACATTGTTCATGGCGAGTTTTCCCAGTCTGATGCGTTCTGCAATGCTCTTCCTCTGGATTCTCTTGTTGGTCTATCCTATTTCCTACGCACTGCAAGAGATACGAATTGGTCAGTGGGAGATCATGCTCAGCAGCAACGTGCGTACACGTGACATGATGTTTGGAATGTTTGCAGGGAAAGTACCTAGCTATGGGCTCCTCGTGCTCTATGTAGCTCCATTTATGCTCACTCCCTTTGCGCTCTTCTTTGATGTCAGTCCAATCGGACAAGCCATCATGTATCTGACTGTCTTCTTCGTGGCACTCGGCACACTCTTCCTCTCCAATCTCCTGACCACAGCGATACAAGCGAAACTTGGTGAATCATCCAGAGGAAACGATATCGCGAAAGCCCTAGCCATGGTCGTTGCCATTGTTGTTCTAGTGCCCATGTATGGTCTGATGTACTTCGCGGATTCGATGTCAGCAGCTCTCGGCATGGATGTCTTCCTGCTGTTCCCATTTACATGGGGAGCCGATGTCATATCATGGACTGTTATTGTCTTCAATGGCATAGGTGTGACAGCAAGTGCGTTCTTGAGCATTCTAAAATTGGATATTATCACCGACCTGTTATTGCTAGCCGTATTCACTGGAGGTATTGTGGTCCTAGCCTTCTTCTCAGCCGACAGAATCTTTAGCTTTGGTGCAGGTCCAAGGACTGAAAAGGTGACCACCGTCGGGCCTGAGAACTTCTTTCTCAAGAGCATAAGGAGGGCCGCTCCGGGGGCGTTTGGGGTGATGGTTGTGACCTCTATCAAGGAGTTTAGCAGGAAGATGCAGAACGTTTCAAGGTTGATTTACGGCGTGGCACTCGCCGTGCTTCTCCCCGTTATAATGAGTGTTTCCATCG
>JAHQWZ010000111.1 GCA_029856425.1 Candidatus Thorarchaeota archaeon | reverse complement strand
CATCATGGCTATTACGAGCTCTATGGAGTGCCGCTATGGGTCTATATAGAGGGCGAAGGACCTCCAGAGGGATCATATCTTGCCTACACAAACCGCGATAAGGAAGCATATGAGTTCACAACAACTCCCTCCATGGAGCCTAGGGTCGCTTACATGCCTATTATTAAAATGGCAGAGAAACTAGCGATAATTGACCTTTAGGCACCTATCTTTTCTTACTGGACCAGAATGTTGAGTTCTCCTTCAACCATCGCTTCAGGTCTTCCACGATAAGGGGATGATCAAAAGCTAGTATGCTCGAGTCCAATGACTCGAGATTCACCCAGAATGCATCAGCTGCGTCATCTCCCCCGACTGGTTCACCTGCAACCGGTCTACCTATGAAGACGGTCGTGAGGGTATGCCCTCTTGGGTCCCTCTCTGGGTCGCTATACACTCCTAAGATTGACTCAAGTCTGATTTGAACACCTGTTTCTTCCAGAACTTCTCTGGCTGCCGCGTTTTCTACTGTTTCGTCATATTCAACGAAGCCCCCTGGAAGGACCCACCTGTTCTTGTAGGGCTCATTGCTTCGCTTCACCAAAAGAAGCCTCTCTCCGTCGATAACAGCAACGTCCACTGTGGGGGCGGGATTCCGATGCATTGTCAGTACATCTCCCGCGAAGATGCCCTGGCAAAATTCACCAGAATAACGGAAGCGAAAATCAGGAATGCCAGCCAGATGATGGAGGTGATGACTATATCGATCTTGAAGAAGATCTCAACAACCAGAAACAAGCCAACTACTAGAATGTTGGATGGCCCTCCCATTGTGCTATTGTCCTGGACTCCCGTCCTGAAGCGAATAAGCACCATCAATGCAGCAATTGAGAGAGATATCCAATTGATGTACTGAGTGAATATCCATGATTGACCTAAGAAATCGAATGTGCCGAAGGGAGTGACTATTGGTGGCAAGTATGTATAAAGGAATACAAAGAATAGTGCAATCTCACCAATTCTAATTTTGGTAGTCGGTGCTTTTGTATATACAGTACCATAAAGACCTCGATCATATTGCTGAGCTGCAAAGAATACAAAGTAGAAGGGTGAGCCAAAGGTAAGGGCATTTACTAAGCATTGGGCAAAGCCATAGACTATATGTATCCAATACCCTGTCCATCCGCCCATTACCGCATTCCAGACCTCAATATATCTGGGGATGAACTCTAGCATAATCAGTGTTGGAAGTGTACACAAGGCGATTGCTATTATTGCCGCTAAAACGGTTGCAGGTCTTCCCGCTCCAAATTTCCCTACACCGATTCTATAGAACACTGTGATTGCAACAAAGAGACCTGCTATGATTGCAAGAGGCGCAGCTATTATTGGTAGGATAAAGAACATGACCACAAATATCGCGTTCGTTCCATAGAAGATGCGCCAACGTAGTGGCACTGCATCGGTTGCTTCTTCTGTGAGATGGAACGTGTTTGCAAGTCTATAACGAGCGTTATAGATCACGCCTGCCCATGGTGCCGAGAAGATGGTTGGCACTAACACATAGTGAAACCACCAGTCCAGAGTTGAATCTTGAAACGGCGCCAACTGGAATGGGAGAACCATCATGAGTATGAAGAAGTAAACTGGCCCAAGCACTGCTATGAGGACCACAGTAAGCCGTGACATCATCCAATCGGGTTTCAACTTCGCCTCTCCAGACTCTTGAAAACCCACATTTCATATAAGTATACATAGCGCCCACTGTTGTTGAGGATGGAGTGTCATGGTTGATCAGCTATATTCGCGGAAGCTGCAAGCGGCAGCATTTGTCAGGAAGAGCAGACTGATAGTTGGTCTGGACCTTACAGCTGAGCTGGCCAATAAGAACAAGAAGCAACGTCTGGCAGAGATGGATCGGTTGGAAGCAAAAGCTCTGGAAATTGTCACTGCCACGGCTGAGTATGCGGTGGCCTTCAAGTTCAATCGTCATTTGGTCTTGCCCTTGGGGCTATTTGACAGGATTCCCACAATTATTGAAGCTATTCACGACCAAGGACTGACTGCGATAATGGACTGTAAGATAAACGACATTGGAAATACCAATGCACACATTGCACGTTACTACTTTGATGCAGGGTTTGATGCTTTGATTGCCAATCCCTTTGTTGGCTGGGAAGGAGGTCTTGATTCTGTGTTCGAGATGGCTCGTAAACGGCAAAAGGGGGTCATCACACTCTGCTACATGTCCCACCCTGCTGCGGATGAAGGGTATGGCTTAGAGATTGCTGTTGACAAGAAGACGAGAGAACCACTATGGTCGTCATTTGCCAGAAGGGCTCAGAGGTGGGGTGCGGATGGCGTCATAGTCGGTGCAACCTATCCAAACAGAATACGAGAGGTTTCCAAGATTCTTGGAAGTGAGATCCCAATTATCAGTCCAGGTGTGGGAAGCCAAGGAGGCAGCGCCAAAGAAGCAATTGATGCTGGGGCATCCTACGTGATTGTTGTTAGATCGATAATTTACGCTAATGATCCTGGAGCTGCGGCAGCTGCATTTGCATCTGAAACAAGATGACCGAACACATTTGTACATTATAGAGCTGAATGGCGCGTTCTAAAGGATTCTTCCTTAGAAACAGATAAAGGCGTGCAGCCACTTTTATGAATTGGACATGTACACTCTTGTACATACCATCTGAAGATCCTGAATCCGTTGCAAGGTTCCAATGCGCAAACATTCTAGCGGGAAGGAAAGACTGATGGCGAGAAATAATTCTGGATATCATTTTGCGACGTGGACTACTCTCATCGAGGAGTCTCAGATTCGTGCGCTTCTCAAGTATAATGTAAAGTACTATTTCGCAGGCGGCAAACCGGGCATCATGCCTACCGAAATATTCGGTAGAATCATGGAAGATCTGGGGAAGGAATACCAGCAGAATTCGAAGCAAGCCCTTGACGATCTAAACTATGGACCTACCGGTGGACAGCCATGGTTTCTGAAAACATTGGCAAAGCGTATGCATGATGTTCGCGGAATACCAATCGACCCCGTGGATGAATGGAACAACATCACAATAACTAACGGATCTCAGCAGGCTCTCTACGCCCTGCTGGATACTATCGTCAATCCTGGTGATGTCATCATCACGCCTTCTCCATCTTATCTGGGTTTCCTAGTCCCTGCAGTGAAACTTGGAGCGAGAGTTCTCATTGTTCCCACTGACCTCGATGGAATTATCCCGGAGTATGTCGATAAAGCAATCCAACTCTCTCAGAACAAGTTCGGAAAGTGCCCAGATATGGTCTATGTCGTGCCTGACAGCGACAATCCGAAGGGCACCACTTTACCCCAGAAGAGGCGTCAAGCCCTATTTGATGTGTGTGAGAATGAGAACATTCTCATTGTTGAAGACTCGGCTTATGCTGAGGTTCAGTTCAATAAAACCCCTCCTCCTATCAAGACCCTTGACAAAGAGAACGAACGTGTTGCTTACTTGGGAACTACAAGCAAGGAGGCAGCAGTCCTAAGGGTTGGCTATTCAATCCTACCACCAAATGTAAAGGAGCAGGTGGAAAAAGACAAGGGGTACCTCGACCTCTGCACATCAACATTGGTCCAGAGAATTCTGGATGTATACTATAGAGAGCATATTGACGAAGCTATGAGGCAAAGCATTCCACGATACAAAGCGCGAGCGGAAGCCATGGCCAAAGCCATAGATTCATCATTTCCTGCTGGTGAGAGGACCAGTCCCACTGGAGGCTTCTTCATCTGGTGGCAGAGTGAAACACCATTTGACAGTAGTGAATTCATGAAGGACTTTGGCATCCCGAACGATATCATCTATGTGCCAGGAGGCGCGTTCTATCCAATCACTGGATACAAACTGATCAACAATGGCAGTGATATAGAACCAAGCAAGCCTGAGCTCAACACTATGCGGCTTGGTTTCTCATATATACCAAGAGGTGCCATTTCAGAGGGGATTGAGCGATTAGGGAAGCTCCTGAGTGAAAACCTCTAGATATTGAAGTTCACAAAGTATGTTGCTCCATTCTTCATCTGAGGAGTATGCGCCCTGAAGTATGGCCCAAAGAGGTCACTAAAACCTGAATTCAATACCCATTCTATCCAAGACCACGCTGACTCTTGACTTAGTTTCCCCTCTGCAAACTGCCCATAGACCCAACTGAGATACTTCTCAACTTCCAGCTTTGTACTCAAAAGCGAGTCATCAGATTTTCCTTCTCCCCGGACTCTCCTCATCTCAAGCTCTTTATGAATCTCATTGAGTTCGTAATACGATGAAGTGAGCATACCCTCAAACTCCTCAATCATCGAGTTCATCTCATCATATCGCTTCTTCTTCCTGAACCGCGATATCTTCCCCATGGTCTGGAACATTTCTGGACCATGCAGAGGTGAAACTCCTTTCTCTCTCAGTACCTCAGCCAGCTGTTCATTCCAAGGCGTATTGAAATAGACACGAGGATATCTGATGAAAGCCGGGAACGGTATTCCAAGCTCCTTTGCTGCCGGAATCACCTGAGCATAGTACGCCGTTTCACCAGGTCCTCCAACATGTGCAACTATTGGTATGAGTGTGTCCACCGCCACCTGTCTTGTGTCAACCCTCAAAGAGAGCGACCTGGATATATCTGACAGGTCTGGCCTATCTGCATCTACTTCGATTACCACATCATCGCCACATATGGGACACTTGCCAGCCAACAGGGTTTTCGAGCCAGCTTCCTGATACGAGAGTTCTATCCTTGCAAGATGGCAGTCACTGTTTGGGCACTCATAGAAGAAGGGGACATAATTCTGATTTCTAGCTCCAATGCTTGTTTTGAATCCTTGTTGCTGAATTCTAGCAGTTGCCTCGTCATGAGCAGCAAGAAAACGGTTTAGGTTCTTACGTGACAGGAGGAGCTCAAGTCCATCCACTACTAGTTCCCGGACCCTCATATCTGACCCGGCTAGAAGCGGAATTCCAAGATCTCCCTCAATATTCAAGAGCCGACTTACGACTCTCTGACCCCACTCACCCAGCGTTTCTGAGTTGTAATACGCCCATCGAATCAGAGCTAGAGCTTGTTCAAGCCTATCCTCGAATATCATACGGGCATGTCCATCCAATGACTTCAATAGCGGTCGATAGCTGCCTCGAACATCATCCTCCATCTGCCTAAACCAGTCATCCCCAGGCAACGAAATGACGCTCACAGGAGAAAACTCGTACTCCTTTTCAACAGGTATACTCACCAAATTGCCATTCTGGCCAACATTTGGAGTGCGTATATTGGTAAGTTCAGATTGCACGGTATCATAATCTGCTATGAAGAAGAAAGGCGTCAGCGGGAGACCACTTTCAGTCCCCATCGATGCAACGCTAACTGCAGTAGCAGCTTTATTGAGAATATAACATGGGCCGCCCATTACAACGCTTTGGTGCGCAGACTCGACAGCACCCTCATGCAAATGCTCAATGGACTCTTTGACTTTGGGAGTCAAAGCGCCCAATCTTCGGTTCCTATCCAAAAGAGCTTTGCGAGTATCTTCCATTCTCTCAGGGGTATGCCAATTTAATTTTGAATATTCATCAAGGACTGTACGAGCCCTTTCTGAAATGCCTCCCATTGTCAAAATAGGTCTGTCGTAGAGATATTCAGCCAAGGCTGAAAACTCACCCTTCCAAATATAGCGTTGATAGACATCCAATATGCTTGGATCCAGACCTAATCCCTCCTCATCTGCTGATTACTTGTTCAAACACTGCTTCGTACTTCGAAACAATGACGTCAGAAGAGAAGCTCTCTTCTACACGTTTTCTTCCTGCTTTTCCAATCTTGCTACGAAGTGAGTCGTCTTCTAGAATCTCTATTATTGCCTGTGCGAACTCATCCGCTTCAAATCCTCTGGTCACAAGTCCATCCTTTCCAGGCCTGACGAGCTCAGGAATACCGCCTGCTGGAGTTGTCACCACTGGAAGGCTACAGGACATTGCCTCAAGTAGGACGAGTGGCATTCCTTCAAGTGTGGAATTGAGCAGGAAAACGTCTGCGGAGCACATAATCTCCTGCATATTGCTCTTCACACCAAGAAGATGAACATTATCGCAGAGATCAAGTGCCTCTATCTTCCTTTCCACTTCGATGCGTGTCGGACCATCTCCAGCTATGATGAGACGAGCTTTAGGATAATGATCTACGACAATCCTCATTACGTCAATTAGTTCAGTGACGCGCTTGACCTTTCTGAAGTTTGACGCATGAAGCAGAATCTTGGACTCAGGGT
>JAHQWZ010000110.1 GCA_029856425.1 Candidatus Thorarchaeota archaeon | reverse complement strand
CTGGAGGTGGTCGTGCATTCCTATGGAAGGAGCTATTGCGGGAAACATCTATTCTTGGCGAGTTCCTGAGTGGTAGCAAAATACGATCGCGAATCAGATCAGAGGACCTGCAAGAAGCTGAGGCATATATCCCTGACTAGTATTGCTATGCTATCTCGATTAGTTTATACCTTACATGCTCATTCCCTTTGATGCGCATCTAGTCCGAGAGAAGTCTGTTGTCATAGTGAGTTAGGAGAGCCCTGTACGGGGTTTCGATGAATTTCCTTTTCATGCAATAGGCACAGGACTGATGCGCACCTAGAATCCACAGGAGTACCAGATATTGCTACCAGGGAAAGTTCCCCCAGATGTACTTGAACGGATTGTATTCGCTCATCTAGGAAAAGAAGACAAGGATCTCCTTCTAGGTCCAGCCATCGGTGAGGATGCCTCATTGATTCGAATTGGTGATTCTATCATCGTCGCAGCAACTGACCCAATTACCGGATCTGTTGAAGACATTGGATGGCTTGCTGTTCACATCAATGCGAATGATATAGCGGCCTTCGGAATCCGTCCTCGATGGTTCCTTGCATCTATAATTCTTCCATTAGGATTTGGAGAGTCAGATTTGGAACGAATTATGACTCAGATTCATGAAGCTGCAATATCGCTTGATATCACCGTTGCTGGTGGGCACACCGAGATCACTGAGGGCATTGACAGGCCAATCATCGCGGGTTTCATGATGGGTGTGGCAACTGAGAATCAGTATGTGACTTCTTCAGGTGCAAAACCCGGTGATACCATAATAATGTCAAAGACAGCGGCCATCGAAGGTACAGCAATCTTGGCCGCGGAAGGAGCGCCTAGCCTAACTGAGCGCTTGAGCCCAGAAATAGTCGATGAAGCTCTGAGCCTGCGTAGTCAAATCAGCGTTGTAGAAGATGGGATTATCGCTTTTAGAACAGGACAAATCACAGCGATGCACGACCCAACTGAGGGGGGTATATTGGGAGGTCTTCATGAGATTTGTGATGCCAGTCAAGTCGGATTTGAAATCAACCTGGATTCCATCGCGATTCATGAAGCAACCTCAGCAATATGTGATGTTCTTTCAGTCAATGTGCTGGAGCTTATTAGTAGCGGCTGCCTGTTGATGACATGTGCGCCGGAAGGTGCCGAATCTGTTGTTGAAGCTCTGGAAGCACGAGGCATACAGGCAACCATTCTTGGCAAGATATCCTCTGAAGCTTCTGTAAGAAAAGGTACAAGAAAAGGCGAGTCTATTCAAATGCATCGCCCCAAGAAAGATGCGATCTGGGATGCTCTGAAGAAACTCAATCAGAAATAAATTCGTTTAGCAAATCGATCTCCTTGTCGGTAGCAGCATCGATAATGATGGGTGATATTGAGATATTCCCATTATTTAGCACAATATCTGCATCCGAACCTTGAGATGGATCATTGTGAACTCCCTTCAGCCAATAATAGGGACTCTGATTTGGGTCAAGTCTCTTTTCGAGCTCGTTACTTATCCTTACCCTTGCAGGCTTAGTCGCAACAATTTCGCTTGCTTCAGAAATAGACGAGGGAAAATTCAGGTTAAGTGCATCAATCCCCTTTGGAAGTCCTTTATTCAACACTCTGAGGACCACGTTGCGAATCACTTCGCAAATCTTAGTATAGTCGCGCTCTTTGTCTGCGCTGTTGAACCATTCATTGGGCTCAACTACTAATGATGCTGCAATTGCAGGGAATCCCATCAAAGCCGCCTCTATCGCAGCGCCTACTGTTCCGCTGGTGAACATGCTCTGATATCCAAGATTTGCTCCTGCATTGATCCCTGATACGAAAAGACCAATGCCCTCAATAAGACTCTCTGCAAGCACAACTGAGTCTGCCGGCGATCCATCATGAATAATCATCTCAAAGCCATTTGCACTCTTGACCTTCTTAATACGTAGCGGTCTATTCAGAGTCAATGCCTTTCCAGACGCACTACGTTCGCCATCTGGTACAACAATGACTATATCCATATGCGAAGACAATGATTCAGCCAGCTTCAATAAGCCGCTACTATATGGCCCATCATCGTTTGTAAGACAGACTTTATGCAATTTCTAACTCTCCTAGGATGTCTTATTGGCCTGACTTTGGTTGAAGATAAGACTGACGGAACAAACATATCTTTCCTACTCAATCTCCTTGCTAAGGATGTTCAGAATCTTTTTTGAAGCGTCACCTTTGCCGTATGGGCATGGCCGTATCTTATCCAAGCCTTCTCGAATTCCATCTCTAATCATGCTTGGGAACTTCTTAGGATTCACTCCCACTACCATGGCATGTCCTGAATCTACTGCCTCAGGTCTTTCTGTCGAGGTTCTTAGGACAAAGACTCTCTTATTGATTGATGGCGCTGTTGCTTCTTCCTGAATTCCTCCGGAGTCAGTTAGTATGAATGAACAATTCCTCATAAGTGAGAGGAAATCAAGATATGCAACAGGTTCGATTATTTGTATATGTCCATCATTCTTGATTCTAGACACGAGTTCAAACTCAGTGAGTTGCTTCATAGTCCTCGGATGCGCTGGAAATAATATATCAATCTCAAGTGAGATTAAACCCTCTATCAGTCCCTCTAGTACATTCCTGTCATCTACGTTTTCAGCTCGGTGCAGAGTCAGCAATGCGAAATCATCGAAATCAGTGATGTGTTTTTGGTTCGCTCTACTCAAAGCGATAGGAAGTCTATTCTCTAGCGCATCAATCACAGTATTTCCTGTGACAAAGATTTTGCCCAACACGCTCTCCTTCCTCAGTATCTTCGCTGAGTTCTCGGTTGGTGCAAAGAGATAATCGGAGGCGTGATCTGTCAAGCGCCTATTATGCTCCTCCGGCATTCGTGTATCATAGCTCCTGAGACCTGCCTCAATATGCGCCGTTGGTATCCCTAGCTTCACTGCAGCAAGTGTAGCTGAAAGGACAGCGTTTGTATCTCCCTGAACAAGAACCAAATCCGGCTCTTGGTTGAGGAGTTCCCTTTCAATTCCTATGAGCGCCTTAGCAGTCTGCTCTGATTGAGATCCGGAGCCTATATTCAGATTCTTGTCGGGTGCACGGATTCCCATATCGTCAAAGAATGAGCTGCTCATAAACTCTGAATAGTGCTGCCCGGTATGGAGGAAATAGTAATTAATTCCTCTTGCCTCGCATTCATAGATTATAGGTGCCATCTTTACAATCTCTGGCCTCGTACCCACAACGATGAACGGTCTCAATCAAATCATCCAGTCAAAGAAACTTGTTCGGCGCTCATAAGCTTGACGTTCTTTGGTCCTCTGCATCCATGATTTAGAGGCGGACATACATTCTCAAAACATCTAAAAGAAGTTGGACTTTATCTTGATTCGTTCCAGCGTGTCAGAGGTGAGTTAGAAGCATGAGATATGGCTTCGGTGTCTTCATTGGTGCACTTCTACCAGGTATCATCTTCATGGGCAGTATATACCCGAAAATTAGTGGCGATTGGTCAATGTATGTTAACTGGTTCTTCATTTCTATTGGTATTGCACTTGTGCCTCCATTATTTGTTTATGCCAGACGGAGGGGAATATTTCGCGAGTTCATCATATTCGAAGCCGGAGGCTTCGCTCTCTTCTCTCCACTCTGGCTGTTCTTAGCCACTGACCTATCTGGCGACTCTTGGTTAGACCTCATATTAAATGGGATACAGAATGGATTACTGGCACCCGGTGAGGGAGGCACGTTGATTGGTTTGGACATAGACAGCATTTTCCTTGTTCCCCTTCTCATTGCAATGCTCATTACTGGACTCGTAATGCTGCGGCCATCATTTATTGCTGAGCACGGTGGTGCTCCAGCACGAAAGCCATCTGCACCATCAGAACCTCCAGAAGCTAAAAAGACGCCTGCCATGGAGGACCCTCTGGAGCAGGAGCTTCCTGGAGTAAAACCCCCTGCTGCAGATGAGACCAGCAAAGTGGAGCTTCGGAGTGTTCTCATGGAGCTGGGAATTCCTGATCCTACGATAAATGCAATATTCAATGCAGGTTATGCAAATGTAACCGACATAGTGGCTACAAGTGCTGAACAGCTCGCTCTTACAACGGGATTGGACAAGGCCACAGCCGAAAATCTTCATATGGCTGTTCAGAAGAAAGTGTGGTTTGGCGGAATTTAGAGTGGATATGCCCGTATTGGAGCTTCTATTGTTTGAATGCTATTAAGGCATCAAGCGCAATTGTCACAAGATCGTCCAGTGGTGGCTTCCCAACAATCTTGGCTTCTTTGTCTATGTTCTCCCCTACAATAACGCAGATTGTTCCCACCTTCACTCCTCGAAGGTGACCAATGACAAAGAGTGCAGCTGACTCCATTTCCGTGGCTAGTACATTAGCCTTTTTCAAAGACTCCCAATGCTCTCTCATTGCCTCAGGATTTGCTACAAACTCCGGATACTCACTATAGAACGAATCCTTGCTGTGCCCAATCCCTACGTAGTACTTGGCATCCCGCTTCTTTGCAGCCGCCATGAGTCCCATTGTGACCTCCAGATCTGCCACTGCTGGAAACTCAAGCGGAACGTATTGCCTAGAGGTTCCGTCATCTCTCACAGATCCGGTGAAAATAATCACATCTCCCGCCTTGAGGTCTGGGTTTATTGCACCCGCTGTTCCTACTCGGATGAAGACTCTACAACCTGCTTTCACTAGTTCTTCGATAGCAATAGCAGCTGATGGGCAACCTATCCCCGTCGAGCATACTCCAACAGGCACTCCATTGTAAGTACCTTTGAAACTCCAGTATTCGCGTTTCCTTGCGACTTCAACTGGGTTGTCAAAAAACTGCTCAGCGATTAATCTTGATCTGTCTGGGTCTCCAGGCAATAGTACGAGTTCAGGCATTTCTCCAGGTGCGATGTCAATGTGATATTCCTTATTGTGTTGCATCCATTAGCCAACCCACAGGCGCCCATCCAGTCCATAAGAAAAGCGTTTCGATGGAATGGCCTTCAGCCTTATTTAGAGATAGCCTTAAAAGAGCCCTGAGAAGGGCGTGGTCCAGTGTTGAATATGAGTGAAGAGATTACTGAATTGCAACGCAAAATACTTGCACTAATTCTGGAAGACAACCGCAGAGCAGCTGCAATAACAAGAACTCTTCAAATGCGACACATAGAGTGCAATCAAAACGAGGTCATCATGGCCCTCAATGATTTGGAGAAGCGCGATTTGGTTGAACGGGGAACGGAAAAGGCATGGGCTGCAAAATCAGGGGCTCAGGATTATATTGATTAAAATGAACTCTAGCCTATCAGATTAAAGTGTCTTGACAAGTGTGTCAACTATATTGTAAGTCAATCTGGGTTCATCCTCACAAAAAGCATGAGTTCTGACAGTGTTTGTTGTCACGATTTTTTCTTTACTCTTTTCAATCAAAGCCTCTAAGAGCTTCTCGCCTCTATCCACAAGCGGTAGAACGTGTGCCACCGCCATACCCACATCAGATGCGCCAAGTTCATAGAGTCGTTCTGCAGCTTTCAATAAAGTACTCCCACTCTTTGTGAGATCATCAATGACTATGATTTGCCTTCCTTTTACATCAAGCTTTCCATGAAGCTCGACGCAGTATGAGTTTGTGCGGCTTTTGCCAAATCCCTCGATATCATATCGCTGCTTGGCTCCCTCATCTGGAGTTACTACTAGGCAATCTGTAAAGCCAAATGTTTCACGACCAAAATCTATGAGGTCTGGAATGACGTCGATTTCTTGATATAGACCCTTTTCTATGAGGTCTTTCACCCATGGCAGACTATCAGGTGCATGTGGATTTACAACCCAGATTTTATCGCAGGCTAGGGATATTTGTTGAGTAGCCCATCTGCCAGCGGATGCTTCTCCAGTCAAGAAAGACTTGTCTTGGAGGGCGAATGGTTGAAAAGTTAGGACCACCTCTATCCTAGAAGGTGGTGTGATTGGAGTTTCCTTGAACTGCTTGTGTCCAATCTTCTTAACAGCGACCGGCCGTGCTAAAATATCAAGAAGAAGGAGTAACTCAAGAACTCGATCTGAAGTTGTATAGTACTCATATTCAGCAGGTCCTGCACCAGTGCAGCTTTGGATGACAATTACCTTGCGGTTGGAGAGCTCAGATACTCTGCCCAATCTGGCATAGATGTCGGTGTTTGGAAAGAGACGTCTGCTATCATAATTGAGATTCGATGTGAACACACGAAATCCATGTTGCTCGAATCGCTCTCTTAGGTGCTCAGCTCCGCTTGCAAG
>JAHQWZ010000109.1 GCA_029856425.1 Candidatus Thorarchaeota archaeon | reverse complement strand
TAGACGTTTCAGTCCCTCGAGGATAATCGACTTTGCTAGGCCAAGTTTTCGATGATCTGGATGAGTGCCAACTGGTTCGAATTCAGTAATCCCACTTACAGGATCCATCCTGATAGTTGTAAACGCAGCAAAATTCCCATCAGGTGCAACTACAACCAAGTCCATACCATCATGATAGAAAGAGGCTTCACTGTAAAGCTTGGCTGCTTTCTCAGTCATGTGTTCTCCGCAGTGAGGAAACACTGAACCAATAACCTCATGATATTTCTCAAACTCTTCAGCAACATCTACATGTTTGATCGAGTAGCCATCTGGAAGGTAATAGTCTGGGACATCTAGACCAACGGGCCTAATTCGATGATGTCCGTAGTTACCTAGGTCTTCATAACCGAGATTTTTCAGAAGTTTCCGTCGCTGAGTGTGACTTGCAGGTGTCACGAATGCGATTCGGACCTCTCCTTCGTCAGTCTTCCCCATCGCCCTTTTCTGCTCTTCCATTGCAAGAATGATATCTTTCTCCACATGTGCATGATCTGGATGTATATTGAGATATGACACAGGAGATGTATCAAGAATGGTCACAGCGATAAGTTTCCGCTCCTTTGAGAAGTCTGATTCGTCTGTTTCTTCCCAAATCGTGACAAGTCTGTCATCTTCATCTGTGTATTCTGGACCACAAGGACCGAATCTCCTATTTTCAAACCTAGAGGGAATCATGTTGTGAAGGGATTTTGTCGCGTTGAATAGCTCTATGAGGAAGTTTCTGACAAGTTCAAAATCCTCATTCCAATGAAAATCACGTTGTTGTATTGTCATTTTTTCCTCATGACAGCATCGATTTGGTGTTCATATAGAGCTTACTCGGCAGGAATGGCAATAGACGCTCTGAGATCTCAAGAGGAGAAATTCCAGAGATCTTTAATCTTCAAGCAGTATTGCGAAAAACAGTGATTACTCATGAGCAGGCAAAATCAGTATTGTCGTGAATGTGGAACATCCATTCCTGCTGGAGTGGAGAATTGTCCCAAATGTGGCCATCCGGTTTCTCGGGGCTCTCAGTCGGTGACCAGGCGAGCTGTAATGTGTAAGAAGAGCACAGAAGCCATTGAAGAAGAGGTGGCAGATGTGTTTGCTTGGCTCTGCTCCCTGGGTAATCTTCTTGACATTGATCTCTCGGAGGCTTTAATCAGGAAATATCCTGATGTCTGCTATCGATGTCAAAAGGCACCCTGCCAGTGCAAGGAGTCAGAGTGGGTAGTCGGGTGGAATCTCATATTAATCGAAAGAATTTCTCGAGATTTCAATGCATTATTTGCATGTACATTGAGATATCTTCAATAGCCTTTTACTACGGAGACTTCGGTCAAGAAGGGAGATCATATGACCATCAGCGAGGGCTCCACTCATGAGGCATCACGAGTGTCCCTAAAACGTGACATTGGATGGTTTGGCTCGTTTGCAATGGGGTACGCCGATGTAGGTGCGGACATCTATGTGGCACTTGGCCTCGTTGCTGCTTATGCAGCGGGTTGGGCGCCTGTGGCGTTTCTAGTGGCATCTATAACATACATCGCAACAGGCCTAGCATATGCTGAACTTGCAACAGCCTATCCGTACGCTGGTGGAGCACAGGTATATTCTATGAAGGCTTTCAATGATTTTGCAGGATTTCTGGCAGGCTGGTTGGTGATGCTTGACTATATAGTATGTATTGCTCTCTTCGCAATTGCCACCACAGGATACCTTTCGTTATTCTTCCCATTTCTTCTAACAAGCACACTAGCCATCACAATATTCGGAGTCCAGCTAAGCATTAGTGCTGTGGGAACTGTGTCTTTTGCCATAGTTTTGTTGCTTATTGGTGTCAATATAGTCGGAATCAAGGAGTCGTCAAATCTCAACATGATTATGGTAGCACTCAACATAGGTGTTCTCTCAATAGTCATGGTCCTTGGTCTCCTTACGACATTTCGCTTCGACCTGTTTGTGCTTCAAGTTTCGGTCATAGGAGCACCTGAGCAATATGGGCATATTGCATACATCTGGACATCTAACATCAGTGAACAGAATCTCCTATATGCCATAACACTCGCCATGAGTTCATTCATCGGCATAGAATCAATTGCTCAAGCGGCGGAAGAAACTAAGCGACCCGATCGGACGATTCCAAGAGCAACGAAAATGTCCATTGTGTCAGTGTTAATTTTTGCCATTGGTCTTTCCGCAATCAGCCTCGGGGTTTTGGAATGGACCTTTCTTAGAGATGGCCTTGAAGCACCGGTCCTAGCGTTAGTTGAACGTATAGCTCTGCTTGGCAGTGTATTACTTCCTGTTGTTGCGTTTACAGGTTTCGCAATCTGTCTTGTTTCTTCGAACACAGGCGTTATTGGAGTTTCTAGAGTAGTGTTCTCAATGAGTAACTTTGGATTGTTACCAGAGTGGTTCTCCAAGGTGCATCCGAAGACAAGAACTCCGGTGCGAACAATCCTTGTGTTTGGTATGATTGGAGGCATAATGGCACTAGTTGGTGAGCTTGGATGGGTTGCTGACTTGTATAACTTCGGTGCACTTCTTTCATACTTGATGGTGAATGTTTCCCTAGTGGTACTACGACATTCTGACAGAGAAGCTCACCGATCATGGACTGTTCCATTTACAGTCAAGTTGCGACTCAGAGGAGGAACATATGAACTGCCTCTCCCAAGCCTAATAGGCATTATAGCATGCTCTTCGATATGGGCCCTCGTGGTCATATTTCATCCAATGGGTCGTTTATTGGGCATCCTATGGACGCTGGCTGGTTTGGTGGTGTATGTGACCTATCGCACTCGAAAGCATCTCCCCCTATTCTCTAGAGAGCTTGGGAAGAAGATCGCACCTATGACCTACAAGCTCAATGCGGTAGTCTTGATACGCCCTGAAGAACGTGAAGAGGTAGCACTATCAATACAGAACAGTATAGATACAAGATTTCGGCTGACCTTGCTATCTATAATCAGAATAGACCAAGCGCCGATGGCTCTTGCAACAATCAAGGAGTATCAAACTACAGCTGAATCGGATCTTGAAGAAATCGCAAAGCCCCTTAAGGCAACTGGATTCGAAGTGACTACCATAGCTGAAGTAGGACAATTTGAGCGTGTCCTCACAGATAAGGCAATATCCCCGAATTTCGATTTTGTAATCATCTTAAAGACGAAGGGGCATAAGAAGAAGAAACAGAATGGTCAAGAGGACCCATCATCAATAGTAACAGCTGTAGCTCCGGGAAAATTAATGCTGGTGAGAAAATGACATCCGAGAAGATGAGAGTGATTTTGCAGGTCACAATAGAAGCGAGAGACCTTGACGAGGTTTCGGGAGCTCTGGCAGAACTGCCGGAGGTGCTAGACGTCTATGAAGTGACCGGTGAGTCTGACATTGTAGCAATAATAGAAGCTGATGATGTGCTTGACTTCAGAAACATGTTGAAGAACAGGATTCTGCGAATTGACGGCGTGAAGACGACTGTCAGTAGTGTCATTATGTATGTTCACAAGAAGGACGGGAAAAGCAGTAGATGAGTTGATGGAGGGACTGGGTTACGTCTATGAGCGAAAGGACACATGTTCTCATGCCAATATCCGGAACGATATCTTATTCGGACATGGTTGCGGCAATGCTCCCGCTGCTTAGATTTGAGGTGGCTGTTCTTACACTACTCCATGTCATTGAGGCCCCGGTTGCGACCCCTCTGGAGTCTCCCATGCATAATGAAATGGTCAACATGGCAATCCAGAAACTTCAGCCACTCGTCGATTGGCTGGGCGACCAAGGCTACACTGTAGACCCCGAGGTAGTCCTGGCTCGGAATGTAGCCGATGCAATAATTCAGGAAACGCAGAATGCCGATTATGCCTTTGTATTCATGATGAAACGAAGGAAGAGAAAGGGGATTCGGGGTCTTTTTTCAAGAAGCGTGACTGAGAGAGTCATTCGGTATGTGGAATGTCCAGTAGTCACTGTTCTCGTATAGGCGCCGAAATGACTGTTCATATCTGTGGCATCTTGTCCAGTGCCAAGCAGAGCTCTTTAATCACCGTTTGCTCAATCTCAATTTTGGTGATAACTCTTGAAGACTCATGATCAGTATTGCCGTGAATGTGGAACATCGATTCCCACAGGTGCAAAGAACTGTCCCAACTGTGGACACCGTGTATCTCAGGACGCTCCGTCTGGAGCTAGACTAACTGTTGATTCATCAAAATCAAGGAAAACGCGGAGCTCGGCCTTTGGTGATATGATTTCTAGGATTGACTACCAGCCTGGAAATTACCAGATCGCAGATGGATTCGTACTCGATACTAGGACCGGTGACGTCTGGAAATATGATGAGAATTCAGGCAAATTCAAGGTAGTGGAGAAGGAAGACTCACTCCTCACTTCTGTCGAGAGAGCAAAGACATACCTTGATCGGTCGGAGGAGATTGATAGAGAGGTAAGGGAATGGGAAGAGAAATTGTCTGAAATAGGGGATGATTCACAACTGGCAAACATAGATTTGCAGAACATGCTACAGAAACAACAACAGACTATACAGATGCTGTCGAACATTTCAAAGGTATTGCATGATACAGCGATGGCAGTCGTGAGAAAGATTGGGTAAATTCTAACTGTTTAACACGTCGGAAGGATTAAAAACTCAGGACAGGCTCAATTGACCAATCAGGAGATGCAATGGCATGCCTAAGACCCAAAAGAAACGCAGGAAGAAACGTGGAGAAGGGCCCATGCCCAGCGGTGGAGCCGGGCTTATACGCTTCTTCGAGGACGAGACACCTGGAATTAAGGTGGGTCCGACAATGGTTGTGATATTTGCAGCTCTATTGATAATTGCTACTGTTATATCCCACATTGCAACCGTGTTTGAGTGGATATAGGACAGCCCTTCATAGTCTCAAAGGCACATGCCGTTTCCCAAAACCTAGACAATCCTTGACATTGAGTCTGGGACTGATGTTCGGTTCCTGCTTCGCTGAGGCCTGCTTCATCGCTACTCCCGAAGGACTTGCCAGAAGTCTCACGTCCTCTCCACAGGCGTTTTCAGTCTCCGGCAAACTGACGGCGACTAGATTCAGTGCGGCATTCAGGTCCCTGCCGATCCTCAGACCGCACGCTTTACAGTGATACTCTCTCTCTGACAGTGAGAGCTCCTTCTTCTTGTGTGCACAACGCGAACACAGTTTCGATGATGGAAATGTCCTTGGCACAACCACAAGTTCTGACCCATACCACTTGCACTTGTATTCGACCTGCCTCCTGAACTCGTAGAATCCCACATCAGCAATGACCCGTGCCAGCCTTCGGTTCCTCAGCATCCCTGACACGTTCAGGTCCTCAATCACTATCTTGCTGTGGTTCTTGGCAAGACGAGCTGTGACCTTGTGCAACGTGTCCTGTCGGATGTTGAAGATTCTCAGGTGCATCTTTGCCAGCCTGATCTTTGCCTTCTCTCGGTTCTTGCTCCCCAGCCTCTTTCTCGACAGACTCTTTGACAGACATTTCAGCTTCCTGAGTCTTCTCCCCAGAGCCCGTGGATTCGTAAAGGTCGTCCCATTGGACAACGTGGCAAGAGTCTTGACCCCAAGGTCTACTCCCACAGCCCCTCCAGCAGGGGTTTCAGGGTCTGGAATCTCCTCCTCCACAGTGACTGACACAAACCATCTGTCAGCTCTCCTTCGCACCGTGACTGAAAGAATCCGTCCTTTGTAGTAGCTCCTCCGCCGCTCTTTGATCCGAATCACTCCAAGGCGTGGGAGCTGAATCGCTCTCTTGCGAAACCTGATGTTGCCCGTGAGTCGGAAACTGTCCCTGACACCTTTCCTCTTGAACCGTGGAATGCCTACCTTTCGTCCCGTCTTCAGTCCTCGGTAGAAGTTCTGAAAGGCTGTATGTAGGTCTCTGAGAGCCTCCTGGGGTGCGCACTTGGAACACTGGTACATCCAAGGAAACTGGCTCTCCTTCAGACTGTTCAGGAGCCTGTGCTGCTTCATCGCATCGGTGAACCGGTCAGTTCCCTGGTTGTCCTTGAAGAGTCGAATACGTTGTTCGAGACCCCAGTTGTAGGCAAAACGGGCGACTCCTGCATGTTGGTGAAGGTGCGTTCTCTGACGGTTGTTCGGATCGAGTTCGTACCTATAGGCCTTTGTCACTAGCATGAGGTTCAGGAGATTGTATTGATTGGACGTTATAAGCCCATACAAAATTAGTAGAGGTACGGTCTCTACTTAAGACGGTTCTCTAACTATGTCTA
>JAHQWZ010000108.1 GCA_029856425.1 Candidatus Thorarchaeota archaeon | reverse complement strand
TCGATGCACAGTTAAGGCACAGCTCATGTTTTCGAAAGGATCGTAAATCCATCCATCGTTACCCAGACCTACTGGTATTCCACGCTTGAGCATTTCAGGTACCGGAGCAGTTCCCACAGCATTCAGCATATTCGACATGGGATTGTGTGCCACCGATGCACCGTGTTCAGAAATCAGGTCCAGCTCTGCGTTGTTGACATGAACACAGTGGGCAAGGACAGTCTTTGGGCTAAGAACTCCAAGTCTGGAAAGACGTTCTACTGTCCTCTCTCCATAGCGTTCTAGATTATGATAGAGATCTACCAACCCCTCTGATGTATGAATTGTGATGGGTATATCTAATCTACGGGCTTCTTCTACAGCTTTTTGTATGAGTTCATCGGTAACTGTGAAAGAGGCATGAATACTCATCATTATAGATGCAAGACCTCCGCATTTCGAACATCCAGAGAATCTTACATTTTCTTCAAGTCCTCTATGACCGTCTTCAATACTGTCACGTTCGGTCATCTCAAAAGCAAGCATGGATCGCATTCCAACACGATTCGATCCATCTGCGATAGTATCTAAGACGCCCTCAATTGAGTTTGGACCCGAATAAGTGTCTGCGAAGAAGGTTGAGCCATTGCGAAGCATATCCGCAGAGGCTGAGAGGGCGCTTGCATGAGCGTCTTCCAGAGTCATTGTTTCATCAAGCGGCCACCATACTCTTTGAAGTATCTGGGCAAAATCCGTTGGTGGCTCTATGTTCAGGCTGGCACCCCGCAAGAGAATGCCATAGAGATGTGTATGAGCTGTGATTAGTCCGGGAATAACGACGCTCCCCTTTGCATCAATTACGTTGTCAGCTTTCCCCTTGGGTTTGCCTTTGCCCAGATCTGCTATTTGGCTGTCTTCAATTCGGAGATAACCGTCAGGATAGATAGTGCCCTTGCTATCACCAGTGACAACCAAGCCACCCTGAATCAGTGTGCTTAATGGCATTGTACATTCCTCACAATAGAGGTAGACAATACATGCATCTGATTAGTTTTGCCCAAGCAATTTCTACTCAGACAATATGTCAGCTCGCCGAACCGTGTCCTCATCGACCATGTAGACTGTTCCTTCCTTTACAAGCTGACCAAGCACGTCGTCAAACTCCTCTGGTGACATCTCTATCTCCGAGGATTTTGCTTTCATCACCATAACTGGTAGCGCTTTACCCAGAGTCAATGATAGGTTATCCATTAGTGCTAGAAAACGTGCAGGTGGAGGGAGACTGAGGTCAATCTCTGAGGTATCGCTTGTGGCGTCTAATATTGGTTCTGGCTCAGCAATAACTATCGGTGCCACTGTTGACTCCTTGGTTTCCAGCATCCTTTTGAGAAGTGCCGAACGGAGATCCAGTTCTCCAGAGGCAGATGTTGTATCTGGCTTCTTCTTTGAAAGGGCGGATGCTAAGTCTCCGATGCCAACAGGCTCCGGTATGCCTGCATTTGAAGGATCATTAGGAGAGATTATTGGTATCGGGTCTTCGCCTGAAACATCAACACCCAACCAAGATGAGTCAATGTCTTTGTTTAAAGGCGCAGCCTTCAGAAGCTGCTCTCTAAAACGTTTCATTAGCCTATCACGTTGAGTGCTCAACTTGGAGCCGGTGCAAGGCTGCAAGCCCATCCTGAGAAGTGTTCGCCCCGCAGAACGCTTAACCCTAGTATGAGAGTCCGCAACAAGGATCTCCATAATTCGGGTGAGGCTGGACAACTTCGACTTTGTAACATCAATATTCTCAGCTAATTCTTGTTTCACTCTCCAGTCGGGATCGTTCAAGAGGTTTCTCACGAGTCCCGCTGTTGATGTGATTCCAATAGTGCCAACAGCAGCTGCCACTTCCTTTCGCTCCTGCCAAGAACCTCCAGAGAGGAATGACTTCAGGAGTCTAGCGGATTTCGTATCGACTATCCCTACTATGTAGCTCAGCATCTCTCTCTTTCTTTCAGAAGCCACCTCACATAGAAGCTTGGTGAGTGTATGGCGCGTCTTTTCAGGATATTCTCTGATGCTCGCAATAGCACCAATGTTCAAATCTTGTATGTCATCTCTGATGAATCTCGTAACCCACCTAGTCCCAGCTCGACCCAAAGAAGCCATTAGATCAAAGACTCCAGCGTGATGTTCCCGGCCAAGCTTCTCAAGAGATGAAATCCATGCTTTATGGTCGCCTACTGGGGGTGAGCCATTTTCTCTGAAGCTTTCCTTGATGCTCTGCAGCACTTGAGCAATCTCAGCTGGAGGCAGATTCGATATTGATGAGAAGAAGTCAGAAATGTATACGCCATAGACATTCTTTCCAGCAGTT
The DNA here is from genome assembly GCA_029856425.1 of Candidatus Thorarchaeota archaeon. GTDB lineage: Archaea > Asgardarchaeota > Thorarchaeia > Thorarchaeales > Thorarchaeaceae > SMTZ1-83. Next base: position 4,141 of record JAHQWZ010000108.1, on the reverse strand, counting down.
CTGAATACTATTTTTCGAACGAAGATATCGTCTGTAGCAAGAAGTGTCATGATTGTGGGGAGAATTGTACGATTCACTTCATATATTGAAAGGGTCTGTGCAGCTGTGTACATACGTTCTTGGCTGGCTGCCTCCAAAGACCATACTGCACTTCGCATTTCTCTAAGTTTCCTGGCCTCAAGGTCGGTCAATGTATCAAGACTCATCCTAGGCTTTCCCCCCGGTCTTTCGTTTCTTCGCTTTGCTGCTTTTCGTGGTCTTCTTTGTCTTCTTCCTAGTGGGTTTCCTCTTTTCCGAAATGAACTCACTCAAGTCGGACTGAATCCCAACCTTCTTTGAATTACGTCCAGATTTGACTGGAAATTCAAGACTCTTTTCAACGATACGTCCATTGAGTGTCGTCTGAAGCGTATCCTGTGGAAAGATATCATATTCTTCCAGCTCCATCTCGACTAGAAGTCTATCATAAGCCTCTTTCAGGGGGAGAAATCGAGGATCAGTTTCTTCGAGTTTATCATCAGGTATCGTCTGTTCTCTGAGAATTCGTCGGCCCAACACAGAGTTTGCTAGATGTGTCAGATTGACTTTGCCCTTTCGAACCTGGGGCTCAGCTTTCCTAAGGTTCTCCAGCAGGGCATCCTCGAGGTCAGAAACTAGGAATCCAAAGCCATCCCGTTGAAGCGCTGAAGGATGGAGATGGGAAATATCTCCTTGAGAGATCATCCTTGACGCAATTTTCGCACATTCACTTCGTACTGCTCTTCGTCCTTCATTCCAGTCAATGGCTTTCACAAGTTGCACGATAATATGTTCTGTGCTCTCGTTGAGGGGCAATGATAGTGAAAGCATGTCGAGGGCTCCGAACACACCATCTCGTACCAGCATAAGCTGCTCAGAGGCTGCATCATCGTCCTTAGTCTTTTGCCAGCCCTTTTCGATTATCTTGTAAATTCGATGAAGGGGATTCGCCTTTTTATCTACCCAATAGCCCTTCATTAGTTCTGCAAGCTGCTCCATGGAACCTTGTCTGCTCAACTCGCAGAATCGCTTGAAGTAGGCCTCATCTGGCGTTGGACTCTTGCGCCGTTTGCCAGACTTGCCCTTGGCCAGCACTTTCAGCCTCCCTATTACTAGGCTACCAGACTAACGTGCCCCTTTTTCACTTTTCTATGATTGTATTGTTCTCTAGTCAAGCATCGGGTGAGTAGAAATAAGAGGCCCCAAGAAATTTCAATTCAAGAAAGCTAGATTCTTCCTCCGCGTCTGTGAAGTATTAGAGAAAATGCTGATAGATTAATAGGTTTTGCAGAAAAAACTAGGCTAAACCATTCTTCCTTGATGCAACGATGGTTTGTTCTTTGAGAATGCTCTTGCCCTTGCGAACAAGCTTTTGTATTTCTGCATGGTATTCGTCTTTAGTGATCTCGCCCTTCTCCAATTTGCGCTCTAGGCGGCGACGCTCATCTTTTATCTCAAGCATTGATGACTCGAGCGCCTTCTCCTTAACCCGCAACAGCACATTCTTGCGAGCAGATGATTCCTCATTCGATGCAGAGTCTTCCTCATTCTCCTTGAGAACAGCTAGAGCCGCAATAAGTTCCTGCTTAACAAGAGGCTTCCTTGATCTAGAAGATATGGGATTAGATTTGGATGCAACTTCTTCTGAATGATGACGAGTAGAATGCTGAAGGCCTAGGATGAACTCCTTATACCTACGGAGTCTGTCTTCAGGCGTTGAACTCTCTGTCACCTACATCCCACCTTCTTACAACTGAGAGGAGCTAGGTCATTATATTCTATATTACTAGCATATATTAAAGGTTCTTATGTCGTATGCGAACAGACCCTTCTGTTGTTCAGTGCAAGCTCTCTCTGTATATTCCCTCTAATACTACTTAATCTCCTATATTACTAGAAGAATGATGGTTGTGTTTCACTGACTCCCTTTGGAGGTTCCATATTCTTGGTTTCTTCAACTGATAGCACTTCAATAAGATCGTACTTCCTCGAACCCATTCCAAGTTCTTCACAGTAATCTACAACCAGGTATGGGTTCTTCATTGGCCCATGCAGCCTTGCGAACGGGTGAAGGTCAGCATCAGGATCCATATTCAGATTCTTGAAGTACGGGGGAATCATACTCTCTATGAGACCCTCATTTGCCACCAGATCAAGTGATGCTTGTTCAATAGCAACGATAGCTCGGCTTCCAAGAACGCCTATGTCATTCACCACGTGCGGCTGAGCAATTCCCCAGCAGTCACACAAAGCTGTGATGTCTAGGGCAAAGTTCAGGAAGAAGCGTTTGTTCTCATCAAATGTCTTTAGGACTTCATTTGCTGCCCGCGCCATCAGCTGCTGAAACATCGCATAGTTCTCTTGCTTCAAATCCAAACAGCCAACAGCCTTATCGGCCTCCATGCACTTCCAACATTGATCACACATACCGAATGCAACAGTGAGTTGATGCTTCTCTTCATTATAGCTGATACACTCGTCAGGGCAGCTCTCAACAAGTTTCTTTGCGTGCTCAGGAGTGCACTTTTCAGAATCCCAATAGGGTATACTGGCTTCAACACCATGTATCTTCTGCCAGCGGCTTGGTCCATGATATCCACCAAGAGCGATATTCTTCACTGCTCCTCCATACCCACAGGAGTTATGCCCCTTGACATGCGTGAAGTCGATAAGGACATCTGCATCAGCCATAACTCCGCCCATCTCCATTGTGTCTATGTTCCCGAAGTTGAACTCCACTTGCCTTGTATAACCATCCTTTACTCCAGCCGACGGAATTAAGGGGCATCCGCATGTTTCGGATGTATAACCGCGTTCTGCAGCATTATAGACTGCGGTGGGATTATCGGTCACAAATGGGTAGCCTCCAGCCTTCTTGACTGCTTTTACCACCCGACGCACAAAAAAGACAGGAACGGTCTGATATCCATCATTGAATCCCAAGTGCATCTTGATAGCGACTTTGTCTTTCTTCTCGATTGTTGAGAAATCGAGATGTTCTATAACCTTGTCCACTTTCGCCGCAAAGGAGGCGAAACGACCCGTGTTCCCATGTTTCACAGATCCAAAGTAGACCTTTGACCTACTAGGGCTCATGATTGAGAGGTTATGGTTGTATAATAAAACGGTTCCGTACTGGGAAAGGCCAAGAATAAATGTCAGGAAACCAACTCAAGAAGTGAGGGAACTCGCCTGTCAAGCACAGAAAGACCTGCAAATCAGAAGGAAAGGGATCCAACCTTGGTTTTTGGCACCGCCTCATTCCTAAATGATGCCGGTTCTGACATGATAGCTCCAATCTGGCCAACATTCTTACAGATACAATTGGGCCTGTCGTTTTTTCAGATAGGAATCGTGGATGGTCTCGCTCTGACAATAACATCGCTGTCTAAACTAGGTGCGGGGTATGCATCGGACAGGACGGGAAAGCGGAAGGCGTTCATAACTGCGGGCTACTTCCTTTCGATGATGTCGCGAATTGGGTTCCTTCTTGCAGCGGGTTTCTATCAAATCCTGTTTTGGAAGTCCGCTGATAGGCTTGGCAAGATGCGCGGACCACCTAGAGATGCGATTGTCGCAAGCTATGCTGAGGAAGAGAAACGTGGACGAGCATTTGGGGTCTTGAGAGCATTAGACACTGCTGGAGCTGTCTTAGGTTCTGTCATCACAGTTCTTCTCTTTGCCACTCTCAGCTACGCAGGAATCATTCTACTGGCAGTCTTGCCCGGAGCAGGTGCAGTAATAGTGGTGTCTGTGTTGATCAAAGAAGAGAAAGGCAAGGATGTATTCAAGGGAGTCAGCTTCCGCGGACTTGATAGAAATTTGAAGATATTCCTCTTTGCATCAATCCTCTTTGCTCTAGCCACCTTCAGCTACTCCTTTCTAATCCTTTTTTCACAAAACTATGGATATCTTGAAGAACAGCTGCCTCTTCTTTACATTCTCTTCACAGTTGTGTATGCTGCAAGTGCCTATCCCTTTGGGCGTGCATCAGATCGTTTTGGAAGAAAGCCTGTTCTCCTCCTGGCATTTGTCCTGCTAATCTCAACTTCAGCTTGGGCGTTTGTAGTGAATGATTGGGCAACAGTAATCCCATTATTCCTACTATTTGGGTTGATGAATG
>JAHQWZ010000107.1 GCA_029856425.1 Candidatus Thorarchaeota archaeon | reverse complement strand
ATGGAGTCTTCCTTTCTGTTGGTTCGTCGACAAAAGAAGAAGCTGAGAATCTAGTCTTCCTCAGACAGCTTATTGAGGATGGAAAGCTCAAACCAGTTATAGATAGGACCTATCCCCTGGAGGAAATTGTTGAGGCTCACAGGTACGTCGATAAAGGACACAAAAAGGGAAATGTAGTCATAACTCTGGACCATCTTTAAATGAAACCAATCCGTGAATAGGTAACGGAATTCTCATGAATGCGATTGTATGCACTGACTGTCATTGTAGATATTGCATCTGGGGGGAGTAGGAATCTCAAGAAATGAGGGCTTTGCAGTGCCCATGGAAGGATGGTTGCGAAGATGGATGAGTTGGGGTTTCTTGACGATTACTATTATCATCCATGTGGGATTCATCTCATCGCTGTGGACTGGGACGTTAAACTTTCTCTTTCATGACACGCATTACTTAGTTGGCCAAGGCGCGGACTTTTTCGCATATTATCAGGCTGGACATAATATTCTGAACGGGCTTGATTGCTATACTATACCAGACCCCTTGGTTGTACCCTATCTATACACGTATAGATACCTCCCCTATTTTGCCTATTCTTTTGGAGTTGCTGTTAATCTGGTACCTCCCCTTCTCGCCTATTGGCTCTGGGTTGGATTATTAACGGTTTCTTTGTGGTTGGCAGCTTTACGGACTCGATCCCTAGCCAAAGCACTGCATCGGCCTGCTTGGGAGGGGAGAATGGCAATGGGGATGTGGTTTGTGTTTTCCCCAATCTACATTGAACTCTATCTAGGGCAAGTCACCCTCTTTGCTGCAATCTTGATGTTTTTTGCACTAACCACACCTTCGTTTGTTGGCGGGCGCAAAGGGAGAAGGGGGACTATGACACTTTTCTGGACGACAGGTGGACTTACTAAATTGATCCCCTTTTTCATTGCACCTGTACTCATAGGAGCAGGACGGGTTCGGTCAGTCTTAGTAGCGTTCATTGTGACAGTGCTGGCGATTGTTGCAGTGCCAGCAGGTTTGGAATCTCTCAGATTCTTTCTCGATTTTAATACCGCCCGTACAATTTACATCTCTCCGTATGTAGGTAGTCATTCATTGAATATGCTACTCTTTTATCTACTCGGTCAGCCTAGCGGAGATTTTCGCAGCGTTACTGGTCTACTTATTGGTGTCTTCTTTATGTTGGCAATTGCTGCCACATTATACTCACGGGATTTATGGGCGTGTTCTGGGTTGTTCTCAACAGCCTATTTCTTCGTAATGACAGACGTTTGGGAACATCACTATACCTTTATTCTGCCGCTTTTAGTGCTCGCTTGGTTCCGGGGTCGACCTGAGGACAAGGCACGGTGGGTACCTTTCGTGTTAGTCCTATTGATGAGTGTGCCCATAATGCCAATTATTGTATTTCTCTCAGGTATTGGTCCAGGAGTCCACCCAATAACTTGGAGTCCAGTTTGGCAAATTATCTACCATAGCTCGAAAGTCGTCCCAGCTCTCATATTCTTCGGGTGGCTCCTTGCGACAGCATTTCGTTCTCCACGTGCGGACAGTGCTCTGGAGAGTGTCTTGGTTTCCTTCCGGAATGCATGGATTGGTTTGATCTCGGGTAGCAACCCAACAATTGAAGGAGGAATTCTAGTTCAAGGCGGAACGGAAACACAAAAGGAAGAAATGGGAAGAACGCTGTCCTCCCAAGCGACTGTCCGGACCAAAGAAAGAACGTGTTGTTAACTATTGTTAGTAAGCCATGCTGGAATAATATCTAGTTATGACTACAATAAAATGTGTACATAATAAAGTATAAAATGTTCTCTGCTAATTTGATACACGAACAACTATGACACTTCCCCCTGTATCCCGAGTAGGCTACCCTGATGCTATGAGATTAGTTTTGAATGAGCTTTCAAAAGGCATGCCAATGTCAATCTCAGGACTCTCAAGGAAATTGAATATAGATAGAAGAACTATCAGTAAGGTCATTGATATGCTTCTCGAGGTTCAAACGGTTCTGACAGAGAAGCAAATTGAAACAGAACGGATCGGGCGGCGCTTCATTGTACGCTTCCAGGAAAGAACTACCAGAGCACGTGAGATTCTCTCCTCCGCGAGTGTGGTCTTCAGGAGAAGATCTAGCAGGAAAAAGAAATAGCGGACTGAGGGGGTGCGCAATGGATTGTCCAGACTCCTAGGGGTAACAATGACATCTGCTTTTCTCGCTTTGGGAACAGCCACGACCTATGCCCTCCTGAATCTTATCGGGCCGCTAGCTCTACCACAGTCATTGACAGTGATGTTTGTAGCTTGGTTGGGTGAACATTATGTTTCAGGCAAGGGGTACTACTATTACACCCCCTATAATGGATTATTTGTGGGTCGTGTACCAACTTGGATTCCATTGATGTGGGTATTTGTGGTGCAGGGAGGGCTTTTGCTATTCCTTTCTTTTGGTTTTGCAGGGGTCTCTGCAGCAGTTGCCTCAGGCATATTTTGTGCACTTCTTGATCTCGCATTCATAGAGCCGTATTTGAGTGCAAGGAAAACTCTTTGGCATTGGACTCCAGTTCATGCAGGTTACTTCGCCTTTATCCCATCGAAGGCAAACAGATTCACCGCTCCGCCAGGAAATTACATTGTCTGGTTTGTCTTCCCGGCATTGCTGAATGTACTACTCATCACCGCAACATTCGTTCTTGAAATAGGCTTGGGATAAACAGATTCCGCGAAAGCAATTGTTATACAAATAAGGGTTGAATCCCTTCTCTATTTGATTAGGAATTTGCTCCGTTATGAGCTATCAATATCCTAATGGATATCTGGATTTTAGGAAATGTCAAAAGGAGGATTTGAGAAATTATGGTATAACTTCATTCTAAATGTCCGTTCAAGAAGTATGTAGTTGCAGCTCTTAGGATGGGAGCAAAATCCGAACCCGATTTTGATGGAGAGTATCTAATATTGAGACGTAAGGATTTCGATCCGTTTCTAATTCTCAATGTGCAGACCTGAGAGTTTGGCATAAGGAATACCTCAGAAATGTTGGAAGATGTGTCTATCATATGATATTATCTCATAATAATAAATATTGTATATATGGGGGTGCGCTGTTGGTGCCCCGCAGATATATTCAGAGATGAGCTCGAGTCGAGCATAGGTGAGTGGGAATGATCATCACCCTTATCCAATAAGCCTTGTAGCTTTTTCTTATCTATTTCACACCTTCTGGCAAGTGAATTGCAAACTCACAATAATCATCGCCCTTTGTGAGTGCTTTGACGACTTCAACATTCACCGGCGTTTCCAGAATTCCCTCGAGCAGCTTTCTTGGCCATCCTGCGGCACAATAGCAAAAAGTTCCTGGCATTTCCTCCCACACATCCTCAAGTATCGGACAAAAACAAGTGGCTTTCATCTTTTCCTCTTTTGTCTTTGCCTTGTCAAAATCCTCCTTTCTAGCTGGACCCTTTCTATCGTAGATGATATTTCCTTCTCGGCGTAGTTTCGGAAAGAAATGGTGGCCATCCTTCATAGCTTGAATGACAGTATCGATGCTCTTTGTTTCTCTATACAGAACCCTCATCTCTTCGATCAATTCTGCGGGGAACTGGTGCCCACATTGGGAGAGGGCTTCAAATTTCTCATTCTCTGTTGCAACCTCATCGAGTCTGTGCATGGCCTCCTTGATTATAGATGCTCGTTTTGGTTGTTGAGTATCCAAAGCCAACTCGCTAAAGCCGCTGACAACATAGTCTTTCTTCTCCTTCCCCAAGACTCGCTCCAGATTCTGCTCGAGTTTGCACTCCCAGCCTATTATCATCGATTGGATTTCAACGACTGTGCTCTCAGGATTTTCGATGTCCAGGTTGGGAAACGCCTCACGTCCATTCTCTTGGATAGGATGCCCATGTCTATATACCGCAGGTATCAGGTCTCGATAGGTGTCCGTAATCATTTCATATGGTCCTATATGGATGGCTGTAGCTGCTACTCCACCCTCCAGAGTGACAACTTCAAATTCGCCGCTCTCTACTGGTTCAGATATCGGAATGCAGACATCCATTGTTCTACCCCTATCATCAGTCAAAGGCCAATGCTGCACCACAAAGGGAACTCCGGTTGCTGCATTGCCAGCGACTTGCTCGAGTTTAGCGAACATTTCAGGCAGGTCGTCCACCTTTCCATGAATTCGATGCATTAGCACCAGAGTCTCTTCGATTCTCTTATACTCTATTCCCATTTCGGACACCTTTTCTGATGATTCTTGAAAAGTCATGCCCAATTAAGGATGAATTTCAAAGCAACCATCAGATGGAAGAGTCCTTCCGGGACAAGGTTTCGTTTTGGCTATTATTGGGTTGAGAAATCAAATCATTATTCTTTGAGTACCTAAACGATTGAAGAAGAATCATAATTCCAATAGTAATTAGGACAATAGCTGCTACGAAACTACCTCTATAAGCATCTGCATTTGTTAATCCTTCACCTATGAGAATATCTGCAATCGGTCCTGCAACAAAAGTGGCTGCAATCCCCCAACTGAGGAAAAACGTCGTGTTGTAATATGCAAAGAGCCGGCCACGATATTCCTCGGGAGCCATTTCAGCAACAATCGAATAGCTCGAGGATTGTATGATTACTTGAGACGCACCAATGAGGAAGGATGCAATTAGAGCCAAGGTAAAGCTCGGGGTGATGATGAGCCAGGAGATTGCAGCTATCGATAATATGACTCCAAACATCATGACTCTGTTATCTCTAGCCTTGGCAACTACCGACCCGATCAATAGTCCTGATATCATGGCGGCAATGCTGCCAACATTACTGTAAAGCGCAATCTCCGCTCCAGTTGCATTGAATCCTGTCGGATCTGCTAGAAAGAGAGCCGTGATAATCGCAATTGAGTTTCTCCCGAAATTGATGAAAACCAACGCGACAATGAAGATCAAGTATCCAACTCGAAGCGTTGAAGGAAGATCACTGAGTGAATAGCCCTCTGAAGAGGCCCTCTCGTCGGCACTCTGTGATTTATCCACTTCTCTAAGACGAATTGAGTAATAGACAATGATGCTTGAGAATATCATCACTACTGCAGCAATATTGAAGATGCTTCCATTAGCAAACCCTGCGCCATTATCGTAGAGGAAACCACCAAGATAGGCTCCTCCTAGTCCGCCAAACCCTCCAATGATTGAGAATTGTCCCATAATCTTCTTTCTCTCATCAATGTCAGTCAATTCCGAGATCAATGCTGACCATCCGACATTGGACATGCTCCAGAAGACTTCAATCCCGCCTAAGCTGAATATTATCACGTAACCAGCTATGATTAGCTGATTCAATCCAAGAAAGAACATGTATCCGAAGACCATGAAGATATGTCCCACACCTGCAAGGAATTCTCCTACAACGACGAACTCCGTGGGCTTTCGGTACTTGTCAAGCAAATTTCCCCAGAGAAGTGATTGAGTAAGCGCATTGGCAATCATCCCCACTGTCGCCATCAAGGTCACTTCGGTGGTCGAGAGACCCAGCGATCTGAGATAGATCGACAAGAAAGTGTACACTATAGATCGTCGAAAGAAGGTAAGGATTTGGAATGTCGATAGTCCAGTGAATTCTCGGATTTTGAGCCGTGAGTAGTCAAGAATCTTCAAACTGAAATTCCAACCCTTTTTTCCATCTTAAATACCATTTTCTCCCGGCCTAACACACAAAGAAGAATACTGATTAGTAGTCAACAGAGTCTAATTGGCATGCGTGAGTCATATTGGTGGCTACTTGGAGCCTTCGCACTTGTGGTCGCAGCCGTAGTGGCGATTCTCTTTCAAGATTTTCTGCCAACTGAACCCCTGATTATCGAACTGCTAGCAACATTCTTTGGAGTCCTCATTGCGATTGCACTCGGAGAAGCGTTTGGAGCGAACAGAGCAGAATCAAGGGCAAATTGGGTGAAGAACGAGTTAGTTGAAGAACTGAAAGAGATTCTCGAACTGACTGGTCGGGACACTATCGATGAGTTACACTCTCCAACTTGGAGTGCAGTCAAAGGGACAGGTATTCCAGATAGAATCGAACCAGGACTCAGAAGAGCCTTGGCTGATGCCTTTTCGGTTTTTGACATTTACAACTATGAAGTCCGCCGATACAAAGAGTACAGTTTCACAGCAAATCAAGAAGATCCGAGATTGATTGAGTTCACTCATCATATTGGCGAAACAAAGAAGAGGTTGATCATATCCGCTCAGACTGTCCTTGAGATGGCAAATCCCTGATTCTGAAACCGAGATGTTGGAAAAATGGTTGACTTCGAAGAGATGAAGGAACGATATCCTCGTGGCATGATAATCGTGCAAGGGTTGTGGATAGTAATATTCGCAACCATAGTAGCATACATTCTCATAGCTCCATTGTACATCTTTGATATCGATAGCCAAATCCTTGTCGACATCTTCACCTTTCCAAGTGATATTATTCCCCA
>JAHQWZ010000106.1 GCA_029856425.1 Candidatus Thorarchaeota archaeon | reverse complement strand
CTTGGATATCCAATCAGTGTAGGCCAAACACTTCGTGGCTGATCTTCGCCGGCGTATCCGTTCTTGCTAAGGCCAGTGCCGTTATCAATGACAATGGGCTTCGCGCCAAGGAACTCGTCTTCAGCCATTTTTATCGGTCCTCTTTTTGGTTGATGAGTAGATCTCAGAACCTAGATTCTAACTCAGAGTTCACGGAACTCCTCGCTACTCTACAGTTCACGTCCGACCATATTTAAGACTATTCTGTCTTAGTCTCCTTAATTCAAAGATTTATCTAAAATATATTCAATTACTACAAAATATACATAGGTGATATATGTCTGGGCCTTTTACTAGCTTTAAAATGGCAATCAGAGAGCCGTATATACATCATTAATGGTATTTTTGATTTAATTATGGTTTTACGAAATAGAGATATATAGACAGAATACATATATGTTATATGTCTTTGAACTAACATGTGTGATCGGAGATGTTTTGGGAAACAGCAGACACGGTAATCAGAAGGGAAATTCAGATTGACGCCAGAAGAATCATTCTTGACCTCCTTGAAGGTGGACCAAAGACTGGGACAGAATTGCGTGAGGCAATAAAGCGGTTCAAACAGACTCAAGAGATGGATAGGGCAAGAGATGAGAAACGGAAGCTTACCAAGAAGCAGATACAATCTATCAATGTCACCGACCCGCATCTGTATCACAATACAAAACACCTTGAGAATCTCCAGATCATAACCAGTAGGAAGAGCTCACGCGTCCGGCTGTTTGGGTTGGTACCCTGGGCAATCCAACCAGTGAGACGAGTTCTAGGAATAAACCGACCTGTGGCTCTAATTTCCTCGATGTCACGCCCAGAAGATCAGAGGCCATTTATTACTTGGTTGAATGAACAGAAGGAGTTCGACGTACGTTCCCTCCACGTTATTGTCGAAGACAGAACCTTTGCGAGAGGATCCTCAAGAGACCTAGCCAGATATCTACCAGAAAAGGCTGAGCCCAAATGGCAGATTCTATGGCATGACTTACCTGTTGACTCGGCAGGTAATTATGATACAAGCATACCTGGCGATGTAATGCTCACCCAACGAGAGATAGAGAATATAATTACTGACAACATCACGCAATATGAGCTTGTTGTTGATCTCTCCACTGGACCTCCGCTGATTGTACTTGCACTCTCACTCTTAGCGATGCATTACTCAATAACTGCGATATTCGTCAATCACAAGGATGGAAGCAATATCATTTCCAGGGTGTTGCCGAGGGGCTGACATGGGTTGGCACATAGAAGAGAGTTATCATGGGAGCCAATAGGTCTTGAGAACGCCTTGAGAGACCTAGTGGCAGTTGTTGCTGATGTGAGAGCAACAACTCCATCTAACAGCACACGGATGCAGCGTAAGACAAAGAAATGGAGCAGGCAGCTCGCAGGAATAGTAGATTCCTTGATCAAGATTCGGACCGAACTCAAGCCCCAGCTTGAGAAAATCCTGGGCATATCAATCAGTAACCAAGAACTCCTTCAGGTGGCTATGTTCCAACCAAGCACTAAGAACCTTTTCAGCGAGCTTGAGGTCCAGCTCTCATTGGATAAGAGAAGTCCATTGGATAAGGAAGTCTATGAGGTGCTTTCATCCCTCAGTGAGATAGCACAGTCTTTGGCACTTGTAGGTGACGCAGCAATCTCAATGGCAGTATTACATCACATCTGGCAGCCAAAGGCTACGGATGTAGGAACGCTTACTCAGCGGAGGGCAGACATCGTGAGTAATGAACATCTAGCCAAGGTCAGTGACTCGTGGGATTTGTATGCACATCGCATTCATTTCGATCCAGCAAGTCCCAGCAAGTCGGAAATGGACCATGACAAGGGCACACTTGTAGAGGCAATTTTCGGTATTGTCTATATTGAGCACGGTTTCAAAAAGGTGAGAGATCTAATTCCAGTACTGACTGGATGATTCAATGCCTAACCTAAGCCTCGGTCATATCATATTCATTCCGAAGGTCCTTAGCACTAGCTGTTGCAGGGAAAAGTCGGAGGAATCGCTTACGAATGGTGGTAGCGTCCTCTGGATCAGAATAGACTCGAACCGAAGGGATAGTTTGCTTCTGTTTATTCAGAATCTGCATCAGTGGCTGACCTTCATCAATGGAGTCAAGTGGAAGGGTTTCAAGGCCTGAGTTTTCACCTGCAACCAAAAGAGGAATCTTGCCAAGGATTGCTTCACCAAGATTGGGATTCACTATGTCAACAATGACTTTTCCGACATCATCTGCAACCTCAGTTTCAATATCAATCAATTTCTCGACATTGGTTTCTGTCGCAAGTAGCTCTTTGCGCGCATGGGGTTCAAATGATGAGAGCGAACGTGCTAGAACGACCTTGAACAGTCTCCTATGCCGTATCCTTCGCGCATAATCCCTCACGAATCTAATACTGGAGTCCTTAAACCATCGATATAGGTCTGCATCAGTCATACGGGTAAAAAGCCCATAACATTCGGTCTTGGAAAGATCCTCTTCACGAATTCGGAAGTATGTAGCCTTGGATGTCAGTGCCTCAGCAAGTTTGACAGCATGGTGTAGGTAGAGGTCACTGAACATCCAGTTTCTGCTAAGAATCAGAGACTCCAATGAATGAAGGGCCTTTAGCATGAATGCCCGCACATATCTTCCATCATGGTCTTTGACTACACGGTTAGTCAGCATGACCCTTTCTGCAGGGAATATTCCCAGTTGAACCCCGCTAAAGTGTGCGTCACGTATCAAGTAGTCTGTCTTGTCAATATCAAGAGGGTGATCAAGGAAGTCAGATAAAAGCATCCACACCGGCTCCTTGGCCTTACGTCTGAAGACATCTATAACAATTTGAGGCTCGATGTCATGCTCGCTCAGAATATCAGAGAGACTACTGTGCAGGATGAGATGCTCACCAAGATCCAGATGGTCTATGCCAGCCCAGCTCTTCAGAGCAAACTCAATTGTGTGTGAGGTGGGAGGATGTCCTACGTCGTGAAGAAGTGCTGCTGCTCTGAAGACCTTCTGTTGATAGTCGTTCAGGAGATTGGACAAGGGGTAGAAACAGGGGTCGTCCAAATCCTCACAATAACTCACCACACGGATACATTTCTGGGCCAAGAAATTTGTCCCGATGCAATGCAGGAACCTGGTATGAGTGGCACCCGGGTAGACAAGATGAGCAGGACCAAGCTGTTTTACAAACCGTAGGCGTAGCATTTCAACACTTGAGAGGATATCCAATTCCCAGGGCTCGAATATTACGGCCCCATGAACAGGATCCTGAATCGCCTTCCGACGTGTGTGCTTCTCTTCTACGGACCATAGGCGTTTACGTCTCTTAATCTTGTCCTGGATGTCATGCCATGCGGCTCTATTGACCGCTCTTGCATCTGCAATCATCTTCTCTCGAAAACCTGTTAGTCGGACCAGATGAGCCATCTCAAAATCAATGTCATCGGCAGATGCTACTTCTCTCGGGGTCATTGTAATCACCCTATCTGGTCGTTCTCCCCACCCTCATTTAAGCAATGACCCTGACAAGTCAGCTACTGAGATGATAGGTCTCTGAATCTCTTGACCCTCTCACGAGCAGCACTGTATTCGAGTGTGTTCGCACGCTCCATTGCTTCACAATACTCATCTGGGTTGCAGTAGCCCCATCCTTGCAGCGTCTTGCACCAAGGCGCTGAGCGTACCTTATAGAAAGGGGGGTCAATAAGATTCGCCACTACGAGAAAGTCAGCAACAATCTTAATCGCATTCTGCTTGAAGGCTTCCTGAATACATGGTGGAGCACGTTCAACTATCTTTGGATTTATCCTGAATAACCGAAGCCAGAGAAGGCATTTCTTCGCAACATAGAGCAAGTCACACTTCGGACATAGACCTACATGTATTGAAAGCCGGCATAACTCATCTCTGCTCTCCTTTGTCAGGCCTGATTCACGAAGAAGATGAAATTTGATATCCACAAACCACTCAGGTGTGAAGGAACCAAACTCGTCTATGAATAATCGAAGCTCGGTTTGAACCTCTTCTTCAATAGAGTTCCAATTGTCGTCGGTAAGTAGTGATTTTCGTTTTTCACCAGACATCAGCTGTTCAGAATCATATCTTGCAAAGGGCGTCTTAAACGCATCAGTTGCATTAGGCACGAGAATACAAAGTTTCAAAGCTTGTTGGAGCAACTCTTAAATCAAGGAACCGAGGTTCCTCGTTAACCACGCCTCTTCTGATGAGGTCACTACCAGATGACCAAACTTAGCCTAATAACCGAGCACTCCTTCAAAGAAGGAGTCACTTCACTCGAGCTTGTAGACCTGACCAATAATGGAAAGGCAAACATCGTGTTGTCCACCATGAATGGAGACATCAGGGTCTTTGAGTGGACCAAAGGAAAGAAACCAAGGCTAAAGGAAATAGCAAAGACCAGTGATTTACCCCCCGTAGCTGCAATGGATGTTGGAGACGTTTTGGGGAATGGAATTCCTGACTTTGTAGTTGCAGGACTTGATAATCAACTCCGACTGCTCGTGTTCATGGATAATGAATTGACGGTGAAGAGCATAATTCCCATAGGAGCTATTCCAACATCCTTGGTAGTAGCGAATGTTTTGGATGATAAGAGTGCTGAGGTGATTGTGTCTACGACAGACCAAGCCCTCAGATGCTATGGGTGGTTTGATGTAGTTCTAGACAAATTGGCGCATAAGGTAGTGGATCACCCAGTCCTGTCTATGCGGCGCCTGTCAATAGAGAATGTTCCTTACAGCAGGTTTGTTTTTGGAGATGAAACTGGATACCTCTTTGTGTATCAGTATGCTGATGATCGGCTTCACGAAGTATGGAAGACTAAAGTAGGAAAGGAGGTGTTTCATATTGCCACAGGGAACATTGCAGGTGGCAGATACGATGAAATCGTTTGTGTTTCAGATCAGCGCACAATAACGCTCTTCAGAGTGGAACAGCAGGCTCTTGACAGAGTATTGACAATTAAGGCTCCTGCGCCAGTGACAGCAGTCCGAATGGGTAGGATTCTTCAGGACACACCGGCAGGGCAGATTCTCTTGAGTCTTCTAGATTCCACGATATTACTGCTGGGATTCAACGGCATAGAGCTAATCGAGCTTGCATCTCTCAAGACCGCCTCAAAGTCTGCTGAGTCACTGGTAGCATTTGGCGATATCACCGGCGATGCAAGAAATGAAATCGTTCAGGCGATTGGAAACAAGATATTTCTTCTCAGAATTGATGACGAGGATTGACAACTATAACTCAGGCATGAATACCTCGTTTGGTTGAAGTACTTCAATTCTCTTTACTGATGTCTTGGACTTGATTCGAGGAACGACCTCACTATCGAGCCAGTCCTTTACACTTGCCCGTGCCATCTCGATATTATCAGCCTCTGCGTTCATATCAAACCGGATGAATAAGTTATAGGGCTCTCTCTCTGACACTTCTCTTTTTACCATCGCCCAAAAGGCTTTGGAGCCGGCTGGAATGTCAATTCGGCCAAGGATTTCTGACCAAGACTTGCCCTCCAATCTCTTTGACACTATTGCCAGATCCTTGAGTTCGGGCAACTCCTTGAGGGCATCAAGCACGAGCTGACCAGAGGTTTTGGGATCTTTGATCTCTTCGAACTCTGCTATTAGATAATGATCTGCTCTGAACTTGGGCATTGGCAAAGACTCCATCCAAATGATGGAGCCGCCTGTCAGCCCTCTGCTCTTAAGTATGGTGGTCTTGAGGTCCAAGGCTGGCGCTGAGAAGTTCCCGTTTGTAGTGATAGAATCGATAAGCAGCAGTGGATATACCCAGAATTGTGACTACAACAAGCCCCCAAATCACAAGGCTCAGCAATGAAAAGACTACTAGTGTTAGCAGACGTTCAGATCTAGCACCTAGTCCTATGTCAAGGTCTGTCACACCAAGACTCGCGGCGCGTGACCGGCTGTAACTAGTCAAGAGCCATCCGGAAATGCAGAGAAGCACCCAGAGTGAAATAGATATTCCAAGGACAGATGACGCTTCATACTCTACTGCGATGGCAAGGAGAAGAATCACCTCAGATACCTTATCCATGAAGGAGTCAGTGAGTGCGCCTGCACTTGATGTCCTGTCACTCTCTCTTGCCACAACTCCATCTACTCCATCAAGAAAGCCTACAAGAAACATAAGGAGCCCGTAGAGTGGCTGCGAATTGATAATTGAGAGGACAAGAAAGGCAAGCAGCGCCGTTAGAACGGTGACATAAGTGATTGAATCAGGCCGCACATTACGTTTCACAAGTGGCCTTGCAGCTCCAGTCACCATTCTCTTGAAAATGCCCCTGACTCTGAACTTACTTGGTGAGATGTCATTCACTCTCCTTGATAATGTGATTGCCATAAACAATAGCATCCTTGATACAAATTCCCTCGTCGACACATGCTGAGCCAAATAGAATGCTTCTCTCAATGGTGGTTCCACGTGATAGCTCAGTATTTTGCCCCATACTCAC
>JAHQWZ010000105.1 GCA_029856425.1 Candidatus Thorarchaeota archaeon | reverse complement strand
TTGCACATGACCGTGGTGCCCTGGTCATGTCAGACGACGCTCAGTATGCTCCACATCACCCACTCGATGTGCAGAAGCTGGATGTGGATTTTTCTGCCATATCTGTCCACAAGATGTGCGGTCCTACTGGGATGGGAGTTCTTTACGGCAAGTTGGCACACCTCAATGAGATGGACATGTTCTTGGTGGGCGGTGATACAGTTGCAGATGTACGCTACGAGAACGGTCAAATCATACCCGAGTATCTTCCACCCCCCGAAAAGTTCGAAGCGGGTCTCCAGAACTATGCAGGCGCCATAGGTGCAGGTGCTGCTGCAGAGTATCTCCAAAGTATCGGGATGCATGAGATTGAAAGGCATGAGCGTGCATTATTAGAAGAAGCCCTGAAGGGGCTAAAAGCTCTGAATCATGTGAACATCTTGGGGACTGATGATATCAATATCAAGACAGGTCTTGTGACATTTAGTGTGGACACTGTGGAGGCTGCTCATGATGTGGCAGCGTTCTTGAATGACGAGTTCAACGTCATGATCCGTTCAGGTGCACATTGTGTCCATCCTTTCCATTATCAGATGGGTATTAGCCCAATGAAGGGGACGGCAAGAGCTAGCTTCTATCTTTACAACAATATAGATGATGTACAAACGTTTCTAGAGGGAATGAATGCCCTAATCGAGGCAACATCATAGAATGAAACTAAGGACTGATTGACCTTAGCTCATTAGTCCGTTAATAGCTTCTCTCATACGCTTACTCTCTTCCACAGGGTCGGGGAATGTGATGCCACTTGCAGTGATGTCCAAAGAGTCTTTGAACTTGGACACACGGCCCTGGACTGCAACGTATCTTCCCAGAGTTCTATCAGCATTTCGTTCCAACGGTTCAAGTCTATTCCCTGATCTCTTTATGAGTTCCTGAGCATCTGCCGCAGTCATCTGAAGCAGCGCCTCACCGGCCTCTCCAAAAAGAGTGGTCCTTATAGAACCTGAACCGTCATCGACAGTAATCTTGTACAGCATCCTGTAGTCAGGCTCTTTCACATCTCCACAGACGGCACATGTGAATCGTTCCTCTGCCTCTTCCACTTTCTTTCTACAACTTGGGCAAGCGGGATATACTGGGCTTTTCTGGGAGATTCCCACTACAACTCCACAGACCTCGACGCTCTTTCCTTCACTACTGTCGTCTATATCACCAATCAGCACTCTGCCAGCAGGCTGTGTCTTTGGTTGTGATGAAAGGTCGGTCAGTTCCAGCTGCTCCAGACGGGAACCTTTTGGATTGATCTCAATCTCGGCTCTTCGACCAACATGGACCTCCACTCCGCCCCTGAATCCTTCCTTGGCGTACACATGCTTAACACTAATCACATCACCTTCCTTTAGGGTCTTGACTTTGTCCACATCTTCATTCCAGAAAGTCAGCCGCATCTGTGCAGTTTCATCTGCAATGATAACATTCTGGACTTGCCCCTTTGCTCCGTTTCTGTCAAATGTATTGACTGGAAACACTCTGACTACCTTGCCTTCAATATCAACGTCGCGCATGTCAACGCCGATGTCTGAAAGGGTCCTCTTACCAATAGGTTCAGGTGTTGATAGAGAAACCGCCGACACGTCCAATTTCCTGAGTTTCGATCCCTTAGGGTTGATTGTAATCTCAGCGTCACGTCCCATATGAATCTCCACGCCGCCTCTATACCCCTCCTTGGCATAGGCGTGCCTAACGCTGACCACATCATCTACCTTGAGACCCTCTATTTTTTCTACATCCTCGTTCCAAAAGGTAAGTCGGATTTGAGCAGACTCATCTGCGATGATTATGTTCTGCACTCTGCCCTCCTTTCCATTCCTGTCAAATGTGTTGATTGGAAACATCTGAACAACTTTGCCCTCAACATCTACATCACGCATCTCTAGAGTGATGTCTGCAATCTGTTTCTCGCCAACCGGTGATAAGGTCATTTCCTCTGATGGTTTCACAGCATCAATCTTGACTTTCAGATCTCTTTCTATCTGAGCCGATCTCCCAGCATGAATCTCAATATTGCCGTAGCGCCCTCTTTTAGTGTATGCTCCACTGAGTCTGAAAACCTCGCCCACTTTGGCATCTTCCATTACTTCGGCGTCCTTGTCCCAGAATACGCATCCTGTTTCACCCGTTTCGTCTGCAACAATCAATCTCAGGACTTTGCCCTCTCCATCATCTCTAGAGAATGTTGACAGTGGAAAGACCTTCTGAATTTTGGCGGTGACCGTTATGTTGAACATCTTCTCTTCTTGAAGCTCACCAATCTTTGTAGAGGGGGTTTCACCGAATTCGATGCCAAGGTCTTCAATCTCATACTCGTCTAGGACCTTTATACCCGACATACGACCCATGTTGATTTCAAGGGCATCGCCCAGTCCTTTCTTCACATAACCTCCACGTAGCTGAATGACATCACCAATCTTGACTATGTCCTCATCAACAACGCGAGTTATCTCATCCCAGAGTGTGACTCTTATTTCACCCGTTTCGTCTGCAACGAACAGACTGGCAACTTTCCCCTCGCCCCCATCCTTACGTGTAAAAGTTCTAATCGGGTTCCTGCTGACTACTCGTGCAGTCAATGGGACTCTTCCAGTTGATTCGGTTATGTCCTCAATTCTAATTCGCGCTTTTGCAGAAACCTGTTGCAGGTCAATACCAAGCTCGCGTGCAATAATCATGGCAGCTGATTCTTCATTAACAACCTCTGGACCAAGCTCCTGTCTCTTCTCCTCAATCATTTTGAGAACTTCATCACGCTGATACTCTGTATGTTTCAGAATGAGCTCGATCGTTTCCTCAAGTGTGAGCAATTCTATTACCGTCCTGACGACTACTGATGACGTTTAGTCAACATGACGTACATGGTATCTGCTTTAAAGCTCACTACTCAAAAACGCCGAGCTAGCTTAGTCTAGCCGAAAGATAAAAGACATGAACTAATAACGAAGGTCTGACGAGATGTGACCGAGTCCGTACCAAGCCTTCCTACCCACAGTGTGAGCTACGCTCAGTACTTTGAAGCCCTGAACAAAGAGGTTGAGAAGATCTATAAGATTGCGGAAAAAGCCAGGGCAATGGGATATGATCCCACAACGCGAGTTGAAATTCCACCAGCCTATGATGTTGCAGCCCGTGTAGAGGCGACCCTCGAAGGTCCCGTTGGTGTGGCTAAGCGAATAAGGGAGCTCATTCAGGAGTATGAAACTCGTGAAGAAGTGGCCTTTGCAGTTGCGGGAGAGATTGCGTTAGGAAAGCTAGGAGCGATTAAAGATAAGGAAAAGGCTGCTGACAAGGCCGTTCGTGTGGCTCTTGCTATCCTGACGGAGAGCATAACGGCTGCTCCTTTGGAAGGCATTTCAAAGGTGTCAATACGGGGAGCTGGTGATGATCGATATCTTGCTCTCTACCTCGCTGGGCCTATCCGTGCGGCGGGCGGTACCGAGGCTGCAATGACAGTGCTTGTAGCAGACTATGTGCGACAGGTCCTTGAACTGCCTCCTTTTGTGGCATCTGAACGTGAAATCGAGCGCGCTCTAGAGGAAGTGGAGCTATATGCAAGGCTCATGCATCTGCAATATCCTGTTGAACCAGAACTGGTCAAGCTTGCTGCGGCTAAGCTCCCAATTATGCTTACAGGAGAACCTACAGAGGAATTCGAGGTAACTGGAAGTCGTGATATTGACAGAATAGAATCCAATCGTGTTCGCGGAGGAGCAGTCCTAGTTCTAAATGATGGGGTCGTTGGTAGGGCTACAAAGCTGGCTAAGATAGTCAATGAGAACTCAATAAAGGGCTGGGAATGGTTGAATGATCTAGCTGTGAAGACGTCCAAGGCAGCATTGGCTGAGGCTGAAGACTCGGTTGAGAAGAAGCTCGAGCCCAAGTCTGACTATCTGGCTGATGTCATCGGAGGAAGACCAGTCTTTTCCCATCCTTCTAGCATAGGAGGATTCAGACTAAGATATGGCAGGTCGCGTAACACGGGCCTTGCCGGAGTTGGAGTTCATCCCGCTACCATGTTCCTCGTTGACGAGTTCCTTGCTCCAGGGACCCATATCAGAACTGAACGTCCTGGCAAAGGCTCTATTGTTGCTCCTGTCGACACAATAGAGGGGCCTATCGTTCTACTGAAGGATGAGTCAGTAAGACAGGTGTTCTCGGTTAGTGAAGCGCGAAAACTTCAGGGTCAGGTAGAGCGTATTCTCTACCTGGGTGACATTCTTGTGGCATTAGGTGAATTTCTAGAGAATAATCATCCATTGGTCCCTTCGGGATATTGCGAAGAATGGTGGTCCCACGACCTTGAAAGAGTATATTCGAGTCTTGATGAAAAGAAGCTGCAGAAGCTGCTTGCCGGTTCTGACATCACTACTGAAGACATAGATGCTCTCATTGAGTCGCCATTAATCCGAATCCCAAGTCCAGAGGAAGCTATCATTATTTCAACTAAATTTGGGACTCCGCTGCATCCTAGATACCTGTACCGCTGGTCTGCACTCAACGTAGAGAACATGCTTGATCTCAGGAGCTGGCTACTCAGGACGCACAAGATTAGGGAAAGTCCAGATGGCGAACGAATGACACTTCCCTACGACCCGAAATACAAGACCATGCTGGAGAAGCTTGGAGTTTCGCACTTTCTTAGTGATGACCGCAAACAAATCGAGTTGGCAGACAGTCCTCTGACTATCTTATCACAACTTGGTGAGAAGGAAGACACGGCGGTTGGTAGCAATGCATTAGACGCGCTGGCCTCATGCGCGAAAGTACCCTTGAGAGATAAAATGGGCTTCTCTATCGGAGCTCGGATGGGTCGACCAGAAAAGGCGCAAGAGAGAAAGATGCGGCCTCCGGTCCAAGTTTTATTTCCTGTTGGACGTTCCCTGTCCACCGAACGCAGAATGGTGAAGGTGGCTAAGAGCACAGTACAGACCTCCCGAGTTCATGATTATGACCTTGACAACAACAGACCCGCACCTGAACTTCCATCTGCTGGCATCAACATTGAACTTGTGAATCGAGTCTGTCCCACATGTCAGAATGAAACATTCGAATCAAGATGCAACTCATGCGGTACCCATACCGAGGTGCAGAAGTGGTGTGCTAACCCAGATTGCGGTCAGCCAGTAGACCCATCCAGTGGTATGTGCTCATTACATCTTGATGCAATGGTGCGCGGTACTAAGGAGAAACGAGTTGACATAAGGGCACTTTTGGAGCGGGTGAAAACAGAGATAGACGAGCCTCAAGCATATGACCTACGAGCAGTTCTTGGTCTTACTAGTGATCTGAAAATCCCCGAGTATCTTGGAAAGGGAATCCTTCGGGCAAAACATGATGTGTATTGTTATCGTGACGGAACAGCACGTTTTGATGTCACAGACGCTCCCCTCACACATTTCAGACCACGAGAGGTTGGAGTCCCTGTTCGCAAGCTGCGTGAGCTAGGCTACTTCAGCGACCATAAGGGAGCACCTCTTGTTTCTGATATGCAAATACTGGAACTCAAGGTTCAGGACCTAATAGTACCTGAGAACTGTGCTGACTATATGGTGCGCGTGGGACGATTTGTCGATGACAGCTTGGAGAAGATCTACAAGAAGGAGAGATTCTATAACTTCAAGGGTCCAGAGGATATGGTTGGTCAGCTCGTGATTGGTCTAGCACCGCATACATCTGCAGGAATCATTGGTAGAATTGTTGGTTTCACAAATGCTAGCGTTTGCTATGCACACCCCTACTGGCATGCTGCAAAACGGAGAAATTGCGATGGTGATGAAGATGGAGTTATGCTTCTCTTAGATCCTTTATTGAATTTTTCAAGACATTATCTTCCTAGTAAAATAGGCGGGCGAATGGATGCCACTTTAGTAATTGGCACAAAACTTGATCCTAATGAGATTGATGTTGAAGCACATAATATTGATACCTTATATAAATATCCCTTAGAATTATATGAAGCAACTGAACATTATCACTTACCTTCTGAAATTGAAAAAAAAATGAAGCTAGTTAAAAATCGGTTGGGAACTCCTGAACAATATGAAAATATTGGGTATAATATTCCAACAACAGACATCAATGAAGGTCCCATAATTACAGCATATAAATTATATGAAACTATGGATGATAAAATTAATGCTCAGCTTCACCTTGGAAAACTTATTAGAGCTGTCAATGTAAAAAAAGTAGCTGAGAAAATTTTAACTACCCATTTCAATCCAGATATACTTGGTAATCTAAGAAAATTTGCAGTTCAAAGTTTTCGATGTGTTAAATGTAATGAAAAATTCAGACGCCCCCCCATATCGAATAGTGGAAAATGCCCTAAGTGTGGAAATAGAATTATTTTAACTGTTAATCGTGGAGGAATTGAAAAATATATCCCTCGTGCTATAAGTTTATGTAATGATTTCAATCTCGATAGTTACACAAAACAAAGGATGATATTAATTGAGGAATATGTTGAAAGTTTAACTAATAATCCAAAGATTAAACAGCATAAATTATCTGATTTTTTCTAAATATTCTAT
>JAHQWZ010000104.1 GCA_029856425.1 Candidatus Thorarchaeota archaeon | reverse complement strand
TTATCCTCGGAAAAGGGTAGCAGTACACGGTAAGTGAGTATAGCTTCCGACCTCTGACAAGGGGGGAATGAATGAGTGTACTCGAAAACCGAATACGGTAGAAGGGAATGACGTTCGGACTCCAGCAAAAGCAGTATCCAAGTCATGCATCAAGTATGAACAAGTCCCACCCATCAAAAGGGGGATGTCGAATTGAGTTTCCTCATAATAGGAGATATCAATATTGCATATGCGGAATAATATAATAACTATATGTCAATAAGATTAGATGCAATGCGAATTAGAAAAATGAACAAACCTTTCCAAAAATAGTCAATATCTGAGGGAGAAAAGTATGAGTGGTTGATATTCCAAAAAAAGGAATAATAGCCGATCCAATCAATCTGACATCAAGTGTTTTGGACTGAAATGCTTCAATTCAAGTGTGCGATATACCCTTACACTTAAGGGTAAAAACGAGTGAAATCCGGACTAAGAACTCTGTGACTGCAAACCAGCCACATATCATTTATAACGCGAAGGAGAAGACTATGGTATCACTATGGTGAATTAGCCCTGTACCTGATGAATCGAGAGGCAGGGACGCGGTACTGGAGATTCAAGACATCGAAAGGTAGGCACAAGCACAATGGTCAGCATATTCATAATCGACGACGAAGCCATTCTGCATAGGCTCTACAAGGACGTCTTTGCGATAAAAGGACATCAAGTAATCGCAGACGCATTCGATGGTGAAGAGGCTGTTAAGAAGTATATAGATATGAATCCTAAACCTGAAGTAATCATTCTAGACCACAGAATGCCCAACAAAGATGGTTTAGAGGCAATGAAAGAGATGCTTGATATCGAGCCAGGTGCAAAGATTGTATTCATCAGTGCGGATGCCAATGTACGTGACCAGGCGTTGAACGGAGGAGCACGCTCGTTTGGTTTGAAACCGGTCACAATTCGTCACATGCTAGACCTTGTTGAGAAAGCGGCTTCCGACTGAGGTTCGAATCGTGAGTTGCCATTTGATTGCAGGGGGCTGTTTCAGGTGTTGAATGCAGACTCCGCTCCAAATGTGATAATTGGAGGCGATGTTCCATTTCTTAGAGTGCTATTGAAAATGGCAATTGAGGATGCAGGTTTCTCGGTCATCGACGAAGTCACTACTCGAGCTGATCTTTTCGACTCCTGCATTAAGAAGAAACCTGACATTGTAATCTTGGATCTAGAGCTATCTAATGAAGAGAATATTCGAGTTGTCGAAGACCTATTGGACATTGACCCATCGATCTCTATAATAGCGATATCTGACCTCGTTGAGGGGTATACAGAAACCATACTAGCAGCAGGCGCACGGGCATATCTACAAAAGCCGTTTAGTATGTATGATTTGGTTGATTTGATAAGAAAGGTGGTGCCAGACAGGAGGCTTCGGGCCTCTGCTTAAGCATCATAGGATGAAATAAAAATGAGTCAATCCTTTGAAAACTCCGCGGACAATTTTCGTAGAAGTCTTTTGACAAGGTCTGTTAGGCCTTTCAGAAGTAAACCCCTAGGGAACCTTTGCTTTGAAGCGGTGAACGAGAAACATTGACAGAGAATCCAATCATACCCGAATTCATGATGTATTCGAAGGGCTTGGAGCCCTCTGAGATAGAACAGCTCGAAAGCCGAATGACAGCGGAACGCAGAACTGACAAGGACCCCTTTAAGCAGTTCACTGATGTGCTCCTTGAATTTGTAGGCAGTGGAGAATGGAGAAACCGCAGTGATGCCTTCTTAGCTATGTGTGCAAAGGCTAGTTTCTTGCGAGGCAAATATGGGTTCAATCAAGTACTTGCTCGAGGAACTACGAATCTTGCATGTAAGGGATATGCCGCCGCTGCATATTGTAGGCAGAGCTTGGATCCAAGATGGTTGAACAACCTTAGAAACATCACAAACCAAGCTTGGCAGTCAAAAGACTATATCGTGTTCGCCGAACTTTCCGGAGAGCTTGCTGCAGTTCTGATTGATTTGGGGTATACTGATCATGCTACAGAGGTTGCTACTGAGAGCATTGAGAAAGTCACAAAGGATTCAGCTAAGAATCAAGAGATTAGAGCAAATGTCCAAGCAGCTCTGCTGAGAGCAAGAATTATCCACGCTTATATCGCGAGTAGATCAATCTCATGGGAAGAGGCGTTCATTCGCCTTGACTCCGCTGAAGATACAGCGAGGCACTTGAATCATCAATTAGCGCTGACTGACATAACCTTCATCCGCGGTCGAATACTTGTTGACAGGCACGAATATGACCGTGTCAAGACACTTATTGCAGTGGCCATCAACAAATACGAGAACATGGGGTATCAGCAGGGTTTGGCTGATGCCAAGAATACCGAAGGGGTCATGCTGCTGAACATAGGGCAATTGCAGGATGCTCGTGACACGTTTGAAGAGCTCCTCATTATTCAGCAACAACTAAACAACCAAGTTGGATTAGCCAAGACACTGATCAACGTGGGCGAGATAGACAGAACGCTTGGTCAAATCGACCAAATGGAAACCTACAACAGACGAGCTCTGGAGATAAGCCAGGAAGCAGAATACATCATAGGAATCGCAACAGCAACGGCCAATTTGGGAGATGTCGAGCTTCGGAAAGGCAACATGGGAGCGGCCTCAGACCTTTATGAACGATCCATCAAACTCGCTGAGGATGCTGGGATGAAGTCCTTTCTGGTCTTGGCGCTTTTCTTAACTGCAGACGCACATTTCCTAACAGGGGAGTTCGATGATGCAATTGCATTCTACAAGCGCGCAAGAGAAGTTTCTGATGAAATTGGATGGCCCCTATCTGCCTTCAACGCCGATGTAAGTGTTCTAGTGACTCAATGGGCACAGGAAGTGGAACCTGATCCTGATATCGTTAAGTCGGTTGAAGAGTTAATGGGCAAGTCAGCGGAATGGCTGAGCTCAAGTGACTCCAATCTGATGAGGGAGGTCAGGAGAAAGATTTACGAAGATTCAAGTATGGAAAGTGATCTCTGTGCGTTCTTTGATGGGGAGCGCAACTTCGAGTGCCGAGTTGAACGCAAGGCATTAGCAAAGGAGTGCTTTGGTAATTTATTCTGGATGGGCAGTCTATGTCCCTACTTCAAGGAATTTCTTGCACGGTTCTATGGACAATAATGGCATAAGCTATGATTCCCATTCCATAGAGATTCACAGTTATCCCGAGATAGCTTACTCTTTAGCCTGCCCTCGATATCGTTCAAGTAGAGTCTCATTCTTGTCATAGATGGGACGACTCCCTGCAAGATACCCATCAGATACTCCTTCTTTGACTGAGATCAGGGGCCTAGAGGCAGTCATCAATAGATGTCGCAGGAACTCGAGATCGGTGACTTTTCTCCCCATTCTTCGCTGATAACGCATTTTCTCCTCTTCGAATGTGAGCACATCATGCTCCGTTAGACCCTTGAATAGCTTGTTCTTAGATCCCTTACCGATGCTCAACTCTCAAAACTCCAATCAGAAGTTAACCTTGGTAAACATTCTAAGAAGGTATGTATTACTGGGTGCTTACCCAATGCTTATGATCCTTTAGAAGTATCCGAGTCATCAGCTGATTCATCCGGTTTGGCGGTCACAGCTGATGCAGGCGTAAAGGTTGCTGCAACTGGTTCCGGCGAAGCTGGTTTGCTTATTGATTCTTCATTTGCAATGTGATAGAGACTCTCAGAGCGGGTCTGTCGGAACTTGGTCACCGCTCTCCACGTTGCCGACTTGTCGGCCATGGGGGTTAATCTCTTGATTCTAAACATCACGATGGCAAATACGTCGATAAGAATAATGTTCATTCCAAGTAGCAGGAAAGAATTGACTCCTATAGTCACTCCAACAGAAGATGCTGTGAGTGCACCAAGGACAATCATGAGTGCTGCATTTACTGCTGGCGGCATCAAAGCAGCTGAGATAGCAACTCCTACAAGTGAGGACATATCGCCTTTAGTAACCGATATTGCTACAGCAGCGCCTGAGAATATGGCAACCCCGATATCCCAAGGAGAGAACGGGAGAGCGATTGGCACTCCTCCACGTCTTGTGATTTCAGTGTAGATTCCTTCAGAAACATCAGCCTCTATGAGTGTCATGAAGTTTGGACTTGCCACAGCCAGGATTAGGGCAAGAATGACTCCAATTGCAAGAGATAAGCCTAATGAAATAAGCTCGTTGATTGTGCCCTTCACGAACAGGTTGCGGTCTTGAACCACATAGCCCAAGGCGACTCCAAGCATAGGGCCCATAAGTGGAGATAGAAGCATTGAAGCAACGATTATTGTTACGTTGTTGAGAATAAGTCCTAATCCCGCCATTGCGGCTGCAAAGATAGTGAAGGCAAGGAAATCGAAGCTAAGAGATGCATGGGATTTCACATTCTCGTAGATCTCTTCAACAGCAAGAGTGGCCTCTCTTTGCATTCTTCCCTCTCGGACTTCTTCACTCTCCCGTGGAAGAGATGCCTTTAGGTCGAGTATGTCAATGAAGCCATATTCTACTCCAACTCCACGAGATTTGAGTTTCTCCATAGTTTCTAGTGCAGCATCGTCTGGAATCCTAAATGTGAGTAGATGGGCATTGTCGGATGTGAACTTCATGATGTTTTTAACCATGAGAACATCAAGAAGAAAGTCGTAAACCGCTTCGGTCTTCTCGAAGGGTACTACTATCTGGACTTGTTTCACTTACGTGCAGCTCCGAGATTGCATCGGTTCCGTTGAAGACGCTCTTAAGGCTTTCTAGAAACGCCTGTATAATGTCTGTAATACAGGTGATACACCGGGGTATAGTCCTCAGCTATGCCCAGAGCTATAGCATTACTTTTTTGAGTGCTGCAATCGCTGAATTCTTGATGACACATGGGAGTAATCGAGATCCTTGCCATTTGGTTTGGCCTTTCTCTGACAGGAGCATTGGCTCCTGGCCCACTATCTGCTGCAGTTGTCATGCAAGCCAGTCGCAGGGATAGGCTTCATGGAATACTTCCTATGCTGGGTCATGCAGTTGTAGAACTTGGAATACTTGCAGCCATCATACTGAGTGTTCAAGCACTCACACTAGATCCGTTCACTGTTGACATATTGATTGGCTTTGGAGGAGTAGTCATTATTGGATTTGGGTTCCTTGCGCTCAAAGACTACAAGCATATTACTCAGGATGAGCGAGAAGAGCTATCTTCTGAAACAAGTATCGCCACG
Source organism: Candidatus Thorarchaeota archaeon (assembly GCA_029856425.1). Taxonomy (GTDB): domain Archaea; phylum Asgardarchaeota; class Thorarchaeia; order Thorarchaeales; family Thorarchaeaceae; genus SMTZ1-83. The sequence goes on along the minus strand of JAHQWZ010000104.1, from coordinate 1,408 downwards.
CTTGTGGAAGCGACAACTCAAGGTGCAATTGTCAGCATCCTTAGCCCTTACTTCCTTCTTTGGTGGTTTGGTATCGGACTGGCGAATGTAACAATATTAGTGGCTGAGCTGCAGGTTGGAGTGGGTACAGTTTTTCTCGCTGGTGTCCTCCTCTACTTCACACACATTTCTACCGACTTTCTTTTTGGTGCCTTTCTGACCGTTGGCTCTAATGAAGCATCTAGAAGAGCTACTGCTGGAGATATCAACTGGATTAATGTAGGGATTGGGATATTTCAGATAGTGCTTGGGGCATGGTTCATTATTCAGGCATTAACTCCAATTTAGTCAATACGCAGCACTCAATAGACGGCTTGAATAATGCATTCCTGGTGTTCTGATGAGGCAACTTCTGATCACAGGCTTTGAGCCTTTTGATGGATATTCAGTCAATCCATCAGCTGAACTAGCGAGAATTATCGATGGTAAGATAATTGGCAAATACGAGATTACTGGTGAGGTTCTACCATTAGACTACAATAACGCGTTCTCAATTCTGGTACAACTAGTAGACGGCCACTCCCCTGACGTTCTTCTTTGCACAGGCCAGGCAAATAGACCAGCAATAACAATCGAAAGAATGGCGATAAACGCTCAGGGCATCAAGAAGCCAGACAACTATGAGAACATCCCTGAAACAGATGTGATTTCCGACCAAGGGCCCCCAGCATATTTCACCAATTTGGATCCACATCCCTTGGTTAGGGCAGTTGAGGAGCAGGATATTCCAGCGTTTGTTAGCTACCATGCAGGTGTATATGGATGCAACTGGCTTATCTACAAGGTCATGGAGTGGATTAGTAATAATGAACTGAATCTATTAGCGACCTTCATTCACCTACCTCCTCTTCCAGAACAAGCAATCGAAAAGGAGAATCCCGATCTAGCAACGATGCCACTTGGATCCATTGTCGATGCAATCAAAGCGATTATACTCAATTTGCCCAAATGACCGAGGGCAAAATGTTTTAGGCGCGCATACAACCACCGCGGCCTAACTTGGAGGTAGCTGAAGTGTCAGCGGAGGAATCATTTGACATTGTTATAGTGGGCGCAGGCGTTATTGGAGTTGCAGCGGCGTATTATCTTCAGAAGAATAGTCCAGACAAGAAGATCTTGCTGCTGGATAGAATGGCAATGGCAGGCCAGGCGAACACCGCTATGAGCGCAGCTGCTGTCAGAAACATGTTTGCGTCTTCAACGAATCAGTTGCTGACTGATACGTCCATCAAGTACTTTGAGCACGTTCAGAATGATATTGGTTATGAGCTTCTTTTCGAAAAATGTGGTTATCTCTGGCTTCTGAGCGATTCTCAGTTCAATCATGGGAGTGTTCAAAATTGGATGAAAAGAATGGAGAATTCAGGCA